>JBDNFT010001167.1:0-5416 GCA_041689695.1 Planctomycetaceae bacterium
CTGTTGTGTGTGGTCCGTGGCTGGGGATTTGGATGAGTCAAATTGCATACCGACATACCCAACTGGCGATTGCAATTACATTGACCTGCACAACGCCGTTGTTCGTCACGCCCATTCTTCGAATCGTTTACGGATATCGCATAACGGTTCGCGGAATCGTGGGTGCAGTCGTCGCTCTGGTTGGTGTCTATTTGACTGTCGCGGGTTAGAAGATTCAGGTTTGACGACAAAATCTCAAAATTCGTCTAAGGTGCCTCGTGTGTCGTACGTCATCTGAATTGCATGACGTTGCCGCGCACGAAGGGAGAACGATGAATCAATCTCAGGACCACGATTCGGTGCGAAAGTTGATCTCGAAGCCGGAATCGGGGACTTCAGCGGAATCAGAATGGATGACTCCGCAATCTGAGTTCATCAAACGGACGCTCGATCAGTACGAGAGCCCTCTGATTCAATACGCGCTGAGGTTGACCGGAAATCTGGATCAAGCGCGGGATGTTGTGCAGGATACGTTTCTCAAGCTTTGTCGGCAGCCGCCGGACAGCTTTCAGGGTAATCTGGCTCCTTGGCTGTTCACGGTGTGTCGAAACGGAGCTTTCGATCTTCAACGGAAGGAACGACGCATGACAACCGCTGCGGAACTCAGTGAGCAGCCATCAACGATGCAACAATCCCCGGAGGCGACCGTGATCGCTCGGGATTCAGCCGACAAAGTGTTTCGAATGCTGGATCAACTTCCCGACAATCAGCAGGAAGTGGTTAGGCTGAAGTTTCAGAACGAGATGACATACCAGGAAATTGCGGACGTCACGGGATTGTCCGTGACGAATGTTGGTTTTCTGCTCCACACCGCGATCAAGCGATTGCGGGAGTTGTTGCAGAGCGAGCAATTGCTTTCGGCAGGGTGAGTTACGTGTCCGTGTCGTCGTTTAACCCGTAGCCGACAGGCCAGGCGGAGTGACGACCTGGCCTGTCAGCCACGGGTTAAACGATCCATCTTAAAACATCACATACAAAGGTATTCCATGACCACATTCAATTTTCAACCCGACGATCCACGTCTGACGGCTTATGCTTTGGGGGAACTTGATCTCACCGAGCGGGCTCAGGTGGAGGCCATGCTTGCTGAATCCGCTGAGGCCAGAACGGCTCTGGAGGGAATTCGCGAGACCATCGCGTTGCTTTCCAGGGAACTCACGTTTGAGCCCGCATTGACACTGACAACTTCGCAACGCGAGTTCCTTGAGCAGGCGGTTGTTGTTCCAAAGCCAATTGTTTCGGAGAGTCCTGGCAAGACTGCCCGCTGGGTGGTGATTGTACGAACGGCCACAACAGTTGCCGCCGTTGCTGCGGTCGCTGTGGCGGTTCCGTTGGTATCACGCAGTTGGCGGGATGGTGCATCGCAGGCGACCAATGAACCGACGATTGCCTACGCACAGCCGACTTCGGGTGCTAACTCGAGTCCGGCAGAAAAAAGGCTCGCGCAAGGTGCCGGAAACGTGAGAACTCTTTCTGAGTTTGTATTAACGCCAGAAGAGGCTTTAAAGCGCGAATCGATCACGGGCAGCGAAGGTCGTGATGAATCATTTGAGAAACAAGGGCAAGAACTTACAAAAAAGGAACAGTCCTCGGCGATATCTGGTTTAGCAACCGCGGCAGTCGATGCGAAGGCATCAAGCGAATCGGAAGAACTCCAAGAATCAGAGAGTGGTCGCGGCATTTCTTGGCATGCAGTCGACGGAAGCTCGCCTCTTGCAAAGGATGATGTAGCCGGTGGAAAGCCGGATTCCGAGGCGATGCCAGGTTTGGCGAGTCGTTTCGGTGAATCAAAGACAACCGATCAATCGGAGTTAGGCGTTCAAGCTCCCTGGAGCGACGACGGCTACACGGCGTTTGCAAATCAGCCCTTAGATTTAGCAAAGAACAACGCCAGTTATCCGAGTTCAGAAACTCAATGGAAGAGGGGCGAGACGCCATCATCCGCAAGTAGCGACACAGGACCTGGCGGCTTCGGATTCCGTGTCGGTTCACAAGAATTGAAACAACTTGGAGAGAGCATCGAGCTCGGCAAAGACAAACTCACCCCCTTCGGCCTCATGAACGATGCCGTTTCTGGCACTGAAGTTTACGAACCCATCGTTGAAAACGCGTTCCTGACGCCGATGGAGCAGCCGCTTTCGACATTCTCGATCGATGTCGATACGGCATCGTACGCGAACATGCGACGATTCATTCAGCAAGGCCAACTTCCGCCCGCCGGTGCGGTACGGATTGAAGAACTCGTCAACTACTTTCGCTACGACTACCCTGAACCCGTCGATGGGAGTCCATTCTCGGTCAACATTGATGTGGCAACGTGCCCATGGAATCCGCAGAACAAACTGGCTCGAATCGGTCTGAAAGCGAAGACGATTGCCGAAGACAAACGGCCAGCGACAAATCTGGTCTTCTTGATTGACGTCTCAGGATCGATGGCGGCCGAGAATAAGTTACCACTCGTCAAGCAGGCTCTCAGCGTGCTGGTTTCAAAGATGGGCGAAGACGATCAGATCGCCATCGTCACCTACGCTGGCGAAGCTGGGTTGAAGCTGAATTCCACGTCGGGATCACAGCGAGCCGTGATTCAGCAGGCGATCGATTCTCTGCAATCCGGCGGATCGACCAACGGGGCTGCGGGAATCAACATCGCTTATGACACGGCGATCCAGTCGTTCGTCAAGGGCGGAGCCAACCGTGTGATTCTCTGCACCGATGGCGACTTTAACGTCGGTGTGAGCGATGACAACACGCTGGTCGAGATCATTCAGGAGAAGGCCGCCAGCGGTGTCTTCCTGAGTGTCTTCGGCTTCGGCATGGGCAATCTGAAAGATGCGAAGCTTGAGAAACTGGCCGACAAAGGCAATGGTAATTATGGCTATATCGACGGACTCGGGGAAGCTCGCAAGGTCTTCGGCCAACAACTCAGCGGCACACTGATCACTGTCGCCAAGGACGTCAAGCTGCAACTGGAGTTCAACAGTTCCACTGTCGGAGCGTATCGACTGATCGGCTACGAAAACCGCGTTCTCGCGGCGCAGGACTTCGATGACGATACCAAAGACGCAGGTGAAATCGGGGCCGGTCATACGGTGACGGCTCTTTATGAAATCGTCCCGAAAGCCGCCTGGCTGACTCAGGCAGGACTGGATCCGGAAAAATTCGACATCGTTGAAAAGACCGGCGAGAACGGTAAAAGCAAAGCAGCCGCCGATGGCCGACTCTTTACCGTCAAGCTGCGACACAAGCTGCCGGATGCTGAAACGAGTGAGCGGTCTGTCGATTACGCCGCGATGAATTCTGATGTACCGTTGTCGGACAGCAACGTCGATTTTCGATTCGCGGCCGCAGTGGCTTCGTTCGGAATGCAGATTCGTGATTCGAAGTTTCGCGGAAGCTGGACGCTTCAGAATGTGCTGTCGATAGCCGATGCGTCGTTGTCAACAGATCGCAACGGCGAACGAACTGAGTTCACAGATCTCGTTCGAGGCGTGATGCGAATCAAGGGCGAATCGGTGTCAGATCCTCGTTTGAATTCGCACCCAACGGTCGCACCAGCGACTCCGCCTGCAGAGCTGTCAGCCAACGACGCTCGCATCAAAGCCACCGTCGATGGCAAGTATCGCCGCCTGTTGAAGAAAATCGAAGTTCGTAGCGACGTTTCAACGTTCGGCGAATTCCGGGACTTTGGTCAATGGGATGGCACAGACTACTCGGGCCACAGCGACCTGCCGACTGGCTATTGGGTCTGGGTTTATCCAAACTGGTATATCTGGGGCGATGTCGTTACAAGCCCAGGCTCCGAATGATTCAATCGAAGGCTGATTCAAAACTGCCAGTGGTGAGTTACAGCAGTCGTGTTGAAGTGGACTCTACTCACTTCAAAACTGCTATTTGTCGGACACCCAGGCAGCAGCCACAAGAGCTGCTGCATGGCCAGACCTTCAGAATACAACTGGCCCTTTACTTCGACGCCTGATGATGAGCTTCGACGAACCACAGCCACTTGTCAATTCCCCGATTCACCTCGGTGAACAGGTCGGCTGTCACGGCGTCTTCCAGTTCGTCGGCTTCCGTGATCGTGTTTCGCGACTCGTAGGCAAACATCGATAATGCATGAGCAACCGCATCGACGTGAGCACAGCCGTCACCAATGCTGGACGGATATTCCGTCAATCGCGATCGCGCGGCTGCACCTCGGACGGTTCCTTCAGCCACTCATTAGCGCAACGGCCAATGTTTCACGCGGCTCAGCAGGAGTTCAAACTAAGCGTTAACGACAGCCGGTTCATACACCGGAAATGATTCAATCTTTGTCCCACCTGCGTTTCCAAGTAACGCCTTTGCTTGCTCCACTTCTTCTGGTGAGCCATGAGCCACGATCAGAAACTGCCCGGACTTAATGCTGGCTTCGTACTGGATCACGCTGTTGTTTGGAATTCCGATACTGACAAGTGCAGCACCAAGCGCACTAAATCCCGCCAACAAGGACTGCGCTTTCCAGAACACCGACGAGAGCTGCAACCAATGGACCTGCGACCAACAATGGTCCGATTCCTGGGACCAAAAAGAAGCCCGAACCAAACAACAGAGCCCAGAAGCCGCCCCCTGTTTTCCCCAGTACAGCATTCGATCGCCAACGTTGTAATAGCCAACGACATTCTCTTCGGTGTGATAACCTTTACCTACGATGGGCAGCAGCTTCATATCAAAGCCGTCTTTATCGAGCTCCCTCACTGCGTCCTCAGCCTGATGAATGTCCTGTGCCGGGTTGATCTTCACGTTACTTGTAGAATCCACAGTCGCGAGATCGGGCAACTCCAGGAATAAACATAAAATGGCTTAACCGAGAAAATCATGTTAAGTCGTTGTGGGGACTAGTCAGCAATGAGATGATGGGTGCTCTACGGACCTTTCGCTTCAATGCCTTTTCAATCACAGATTTGAGTTCGTTCGCCTCACGGCTGGCTGGCACGTGATATTGTTGGAGGCACCTTTGAAAGCCGATGAAATCCGATATTGCCTAAGAGCGCGTCGGCAAAAACAGTTGTTTGGCCCTTGTCATATCAATGGTCGCGACTACAATCCGGTGACAATGATTGGGCGTCCAGGAAACTTACAACGCCCAAGCATCAATTCATTCGGATGACTTTACAGATGGTAGCTCGGCCAATCGCCTGAGAGACCAGAGATTAAGTAAGCCGACGTTGCAAAGCACTTGAAATAGTGTTTTGCGACGTCGGCTTTTTTTTATTGCCATACTTTTACACAATCACCCCAGAAGAAATCATAGTCATGGCTTTAGTCATGGGAGGTAAGCGAATCGATCGACCCGGTTTCTTCATTCAGCCGACGATTTTGACAAACATCAAACCAGACA
>JBDNFT010001168.1:0-7189 GCA_041689695.1 Planctomycetaceae bacterium
CGAGCCAAATGTCGCCCAACCTTTTGCCGAGCTGCCTCCGGGATCGGGGCCGCGCCATTTGATATTTCATCCAAATGGAAAACGTGTCTATGTGATCAACGAACTCAAAAATACGGTCACGTTCTTTGACTATGCAACGGAAACTGGCGTGTTGACTCAACAGCAGACGATTTCAACGGTGCCAAAAGATTTTGACGGAATCAGTCACACGGCCGATCTGAAAATTACGCCCGACGGTCGATTCCTCTACGGCACAAATCGCGGCCATGACAGCATCGCCATCTTTCGGATTGCAGATGACGGACATCTCAGCCTCGTCACTATTGAGCCCAGCCTTGGAAAAGGCCCGCAGAATTTGTTGATTACTCCCGACGGTCGCTGGCTGTTGTGTGCCAACATGCCGGGCGACAACGTCGCCGTCTTCGCGATCGACGCCAGCACTGGTAGACTGAAATCAACCGGAGTCCCGATCGCGATTCCAATGCCTTCATGTATTCGCTGGGTTGAATGAAGCCAGGTTGTCGTAAGCAAGTTGAAAGCGAAGCAAAATGGGGAGCAGCGCATTGTTAAAGAAATGAGCTACGTCCGCTTTAACGCCTTCCCCCTTAACGCCTTCGGATTTGTGAAATCGACACAATCCTGCCTCTGTGCAAAGAGAAAGAAATGACCACCAAAGCTTTCATTTTCGAATGCAACAGTAAACCTCACCTTGCACTGTCCTACTGAGTGGGATAGACTGGATCGCAGAACCCATGAAAGCCGTGTTTGTGGAATCCTCGGAGTTCACTGAGTGGGTCACGACGCATTTGCCGGACGACGATTACGACAAGTTGCAACAGGCATTGATGGACCAACCCGACAAGGGAAAGGTCATGCCGGGCTGCGGCGGACTCAGAAAGGTCCGCACGGCAGATCCGCAACGAGGCAAGGGCAAACGGGGCGGTGCTCGTGTGATTTATCTGTACGTTCCGGAAGCCAAATGGTTCTTCATGCTTGATGTTTACGGTAAGGATGAAAAGGACGACCTGTCGGAAGCAGAGAGGAAGATGCTCTCGAAGCTGACCACGGAATTCAAGCAGCAAGCAAAGACGTCCGTCAGCCGCAGCACGAGGAGAAAGAAATGACCACCAAATCACGCAAGCCATTGTTCGAGCGACTAAAACAGGGTCTCGAAGAAGGCATCGCCCACTCAAAGGGCGAACTGACACTGAAAAACATCGAGTTGCCAGACGATCCACCTGAGATTGACTCAGCAACATTGGCCGCACTGCGAAATCAAGTGGCGATGTCTCAGCGTGTATTCGCCAAACTGTTGAGCGTTTCTTACAAGACATTGCAAAGTTGGGAACAGGGTACTCGAAAACCTTCGGACGCATCATTGCGATTGATTCAGATCTTCAGTGAGCATCCCGAGATCGTTTGCCAGAGCGTCGGACTGCCCGTCGTGAAACTGCCGGGTGTAACGATTCAGGCAACTGGTTCGGGACGCCGTAAGATCGTCGTTAAACAGGCACAACACATCGTCAGGAAGACGGCGACTGCCAAATGAGGTGATCGGAAACGGAACTGTCACCGGAGACTTCTGCCGAATCGCTCAAGAAATCCGACCGCCAGAAGATGGCGGCGGTATTGGAGGCAGATGTGATCGCGTTTATTAAGAGGGTGAAAGAATCTATTTCGGCTTCATGGCTCGAAAGTGATTTATGGCAAAACTCTTCTTCTATGTTGTTGACCATGACTAGGGGTATGCTCCAAACCCAGAAAAAGGACTTTGCACGCTGGCCAAGTGCAAGTACGGCACCAAGAAGCGTAACATTGTGGAGATTGCCGAGGTGGGAGATTGGATCGCCGGAACTGGTGGTGCTGACCCCAAGAAGAGCGCCGGGCACGGCAAACTTGTCTCTGCGATGCGAGTTGATGACAAGACTACACTTGGGGACTTCTGCCGAAGCAACGACCGGACTGATGCAACATATGACATTCCAGTGAAGGGTCGCCCTGCACTTGCTTTCCGGTCACTTTTTCTACTTTGGTGGGAACGCAATCAAGATCTCTGAAATCCCGACCGAGCATCTCGACTATGAATTCGAGAAGACCGGGCCAGGTTATCGATGTGACTTATCACTCGCCTTATCACTCGCTCGGGAATCTCTTTTCATGCTTGGTCTCTCGAGTGACAGCCAGGGTGTTACGCTGACCTTCATGGGTGACAAACAGTGTGGCATATCTCGCGGGACATGGCGTGACAGCGAAGCAACCGATAACTACACTTCGATACATGGGATCCTGCAGCCCGCGAGCTGCGGAATTTGAAATATCGTTGGGACTCAATTAAGTACAGGATACTTGGAATGAATGAAACCGGTGGGCATCTACTGGAAAAAGGCGAGGTGTCTGCCCGCTCAGGTAAAATATCGCAAATTCTCGCTAACCGTCGTCCATTCGCCGTAAAGGCAAACAAAACGGTCGAACAATTACGCGTTGTTTCTGCAGCGCTCGCCGAGTTTGTCGAAAAGCTTCGAAGGGCAGATTCAGCAGAAGATTCAGTGTCGCAGTTTTGTAACGCTCGATGCTCGGAAGCCGGACGAGGTGCTATCGTCGTTTGACAGCATCTTGGAAGACATTGCCAGCAATCAGCAAGCGTTGGATAGGACCTTATCCGATGCGCGTTTCGAAAACGTAAAAGCGCTAGTAAATCAATTAATAGCGACGGTTGCCGAAGCAAAAACAGCCTTACCGAAAAGCGTTGGCACGGATGGTATGGGAACAGCGGAGTTGCATTCGCTATTCGACCCGCTTTGGAACAACGTGGCCGAGCATCTCACGCACCTTGCCCATTCGTATAGAGAGAGTCGCGATAAGACGGGAAAACTTAATGAACAGGTGGATGTCATCCAAGGGGCCGTGCTTGCTCAAGTTCGTAAGCGGTTAGAGCAAGTTCAACCGAGCGACTACGCAGGTCAGGGACTGCCACAATTCACGAGCGACTTGTTTCATGAGTTGCGCGTCACCTTAGCAACTGCCTTTGACAAACTGGACGATGACTTGACTGAAAGCATCGACGTCCTGCGAAGTGAAGTCTGTAAAATATTTTGGGATACAGGAAAACTGGCGGGCCTTTTCGACACATTCAATCCACAGATGTGGCTGCGTCAATTAGCCGACGCCTGGAAATCACTCGACAATGGAGAGGCGATCGCCAATGTAATTGAGCGGTTTGCTAAAACTGAATTCACCTTTCGAGGCTATCTGCTGGCTAAAGTTCGGGGCACCCTCGATCCACTGGACGAAGAGTCAGGGGCATCGATTCACTACCGTTTTGCAATAGGGAACAAGTGGGATGACGTTCGCGGTAAATTATGGAGTGCGTGCAACACTGCAGTAGGAGAATGTGCAGATGTTCTCAAAGGCTTAAGTGTAGATAAAAATGGAGCGCTATTTTCATGTAACGAACAGTTCACAGATGGAGTGTTGCGACTCGGTGGTTGGAACAGAGCCCGGCAACTTTGGGCAAACTTTTACGATGAATATAAAAGTGAGATATGGGCGGAACGCTTTTCAAAAATCGAAGTCAACAAAGCACTGCGTCGTGAGTGGGATGGTTGCGTGGTAAAGTTAGAGAGCGCTTTGCAGAATCTCGTCAGCGAATAGAGTTCAAATGTCAAACAATATTGCAATTGTAGGAACACGCGGGGCAGGAAAAACCGTTCTTGCGACGGTGTTGGCAAAATACTTGTCAACTCCAAAGAAGGGTGTCCAGCTAATTCCTGACAGCTACGAAATCGATGAATACGTCGAGCTCAACTACGCAAAGCTTCAAAGAGGTGAGTGGCTTGATTCGACAAACGTAGAAAGGAAATTGAGCTGGAAATTGCGAGCCCCAGGCAAGGAAGATCAGCAATTAACATTGCTGGACTGTCCTGGCGAAGACATTCAAAGGCTTTTTGCTAGGAGAGAGTTTGAAAACGAAAAGGCCAGCGAAAGCAAAAAAGATAAAGATCTGGTTGAATATTTGTTGGGTGCATCGAAGGTGTTGCTGCTGATTAATTTATCGGATTTTATTGACGAATCGTACGAAGAAGAGAACGTGCGCCGGAGGAAGCTGCGAGAGCATTCTTTGAAGGAGTTTCTCACTGCTATCAAAAGAATTGATCCGCAGGATAGACAGCGTCAGTCGTTCGATCCCCCCACGGAAGGTTTCCGATTGCTTGACGATCACGCGTTAGGCGAAGCTCGCGATTCAGAAAGGCCTCCTCGAGATATTGCCGTTTTGTTTACTGCCTATAATCAATATTGGAAGCATATCGAAAATAAGTACGGCAGTGTCGCGGCGTTTTTGGGGAAGAGGCTACCGGCCCTTTATTACGAGCATTTTGATGGACAGGGCGTGACCGGAATTGTTGTTTCGGCAGTTGCGGATACTGTCGAAGGCGGACGCCCGAAGCCTGGTTTTAAGTCCGAGGGATTAGGCACGGTCATCGAATGGCTGATCGATCCCGTTCGATATGGAGAGATTCGTACCAGGAGTAAACAGGGGCCTAAGTCGCCACTCAAAGAGGAGCAAATCAAGAATGCAAGTGAACCCAAAATGTACGAGTGGTGAACCGCTCGAGCCGCGTTATGCCTTTTACGACAAAAGCAAGGAAAAAAATAACGGCTGGATATGGTTTCATCGGGGCTTACTACTCGACGATATCATTCAGTTTTATCGGGATCATTTTCAGGGTTATTTTGGAAATGGGGTTCCCGATGGCAGGGGATTTGTTTGTTATGGAGATTCCCTAGTTCTTTATCAATATTCTCCAGCGGGTAAAGATGACAAAGCGCGGGACCATTGGGTTCTTCTTCTAGCTTGGCTTCCGGCAATTAGAGAAACATCGGATGCATGGAATGTCCTCGAAAACGCGATATTCAAACATGTCGAAAGTAGTAAAGACACGTGGCCTGAGCAGCTTTCTGTATTTGATTACCAGTCGGAAATCGTCAAACTGACCTACGCAGGAGCCAAGGCAGTTGTTCCTTCCGACAAGGCCCGATCGTACATCCAGGAAATCGAACACCGCGGCGCGGTGAACATCATTTTCTATAGGGAGAAGCCTAACGGCGAAGCAATTATAGAAACGCAAAAAAAACCAACCCATTAGAGTCCCAAAAGGTGGCAGCGACGATGGTTCCCAGCTACGAATGGTTTCTTTACGGCTTCGTCCGAAAGGAGGCGTTGATTTCGTAGCAGATTGAGGGCACTCAGGCGACGTTCGAAGATGTCGTCGTGTTCGAGGTCACTCGGAAGTTGGAACGCTTGGCGGATACCGAAGAAGTTTGCAACTACGTGGCAGCATTGTCCTATGCGTGTGAACAGTTGAGGCATCCGAACGGGCTCCCGGTCTGCGTGCGTCTTCTGTGCGAGGTCCATCGAAACGTTTAAGGTGGAACCGAAATCACGTTTTTCGTCACTTCTATCATTAATGCTGCCGTGGTAGGGATACATGAACGCCGCCGCAAGTGCCAGCATGAATGCGAGGGCTCTAAGGCGAGGGACTAGTTGGATTTCGCACACACAAAAAACTGATGATGTCACATCGCCGAGGCATGCCTTCAAAATCAGAGAATGATCGATCCAACCGCACCGTTTACCCAATCCCTGTGAAGGCAGTTGATTTGGGTAAAGAAAGAGTTCTTTTTCAGCTGATGTCTTATGTACATCGCAAAACGGGATTGGCGGAAGTCGTCCCGGCAACGCGACGTTCGTACCAGCACCTCCGGACCGAGTCCCGGAACTGCTGGCAGATCTGGAAAAGTGGATTCATGGATGTTCTGTCAGAACAGACGGACTTTCAGGACGAGTGATTGTCCGAAAACGCTTATGAATCGGCGCTTATGCAACTTCGAAAATAGACCTCCGCCGCTTTTTCCAGCTGCGCGATATCAATGTACTCGTCTTTGGTATGCGCCTGCTGGATTGATCCAGGACCAAACACAATCGAAGGGACTCCGGCAGCACAGGTTGGCGACGCATGAGTTCCATATGGAACGCCGACCGCTGCATGTGGTCCATCGACGGCTGCCACATGCTTAAGAACTGTCTTCGCCAGGTCTGTGTTGTTGGCATCCGTCAACGCCGGACATTCAATCCAGGGTGCATCAAATTCAAAATCAAAATCGAGTCTCGCAGCCAGAAATTCTCGAATGCCGACAACTATCCCTGCTGCGTCTTCGCCCGGCGTGATACGTCGATCGACTTCGATCACACATTCATCGGGAACGATGTTTACGCTCGTGCCGCCACTGATTTTGCCCACACTCAAACTTGCACTGCCACACAAAGGATGAGCCTTCACGGTCACGGCTAGGCTGTCTGCATATTCCTGAAGTGCTGACACCAGCTTCGCCATGCGGTAGATCGCATTTACACCTTGAGTCGGATCACTGCTATGGCAGGCTCGCCCCTTCGTTCGAATCTTAAATCGCGTCACGCCACGATGAGCAACGACGACATCCAGTCCCGTTGGTTCTGCAATGATGGCTACGTCAGGTGGCGATTCCAGAAGTTTTGATTTTCCCTTAGCTGTGGTCCAGTACGTCACCAAATCTGAAATGCCGATGATTGTCGCTTCTTCATCGCACGTGCAACTCAGCACCACGTTCGCGGCTCCTGCGGGTTGTTCCTGAATCAATCGACGAAACGCAAACAGCATCGCCGCCATGCCGCCTTTGACGTCACACGCGCCACGTCCCCACAGCCGTCCCTCCGCGATCTTTGGTGTAAACGGGTCGATTGTCATGCCTGCAACAGGCACGGTGTCCTGATGAGCATCCATCAGAATCGTAAATTCTGCACCTGGCGAATCGTATCGTGCAATCACATTGTCACGACCGGGGCTGACTTCGATGCGTTCGTACTCAGCGCCGATCGAATGGAAGAAGTCTACAAGCCAGTCACTCACGCGACCTTCAAAGCAGATCGCCTGATCGACCGGGCCTCCCATTGGATTCACGCTCGGTAGCGCCACCAATTGAGCCAGAATTTCGACGACGGTTGAATTTGAAAAACTGAATTGCATTTTTGTGTTCCTTGAGCGGCAAGGCGCCAGGCGCCGGTCATTGTTTTTTTGCCTGATGGTTTGAAACAGTTACCGATGGCCAGCACTTAATGGTACTCGATGTGACAAAGTAGGCATCACTCTCCGAG
>JBDNFT010001169.1:0-3137 GCA_041689695.1 Planctomycetaceae bacterium
AGGTTCCCAGCGTATTGCTGCGATAATCCGGACAAGAGCAGAACGAATCACCCGGCTCCGTCCCGCGCAGTGCAACGCGATATGTTTTCCCGCTGAGCCGGCTGGTGACCACATAGTCCTGCCACGGTGTCTTACTCCCCTTATTGGTACCTTCGACGACGAACTTTTCTTCCTTCGCTCGCTGCAGCCTTTCGCTCCACGCGCGCTCGATGAGTTGTTCCTCGCTGAGGGATTCCACGGCTTCGCGTTCCACCGGCGGCTTCGCCAGACCGAGCGCTGATTTGGATTCCAGAATCACTGACAGCGCCGCACCAAGATGTTCACACGGCGCATCGCATTTGTCGCAGTTGAGCAGCAGCCGTTTGACTTTGTCCTGACGCAACGTGATGGTGACAATGACGTCTTCGCTCGGCAGCGATAATCGAAACAGATCGCCGCCGAGGTAAATCTGTTCGTCCCATTCTGCGATCCCGAGCTTCCCGCCCGCATACAGCAACTTCTTGCCTTCGACCGGCCCGCCAAGCAAATCACACGCCTGTGTAAACGTCATACGTGAAAGTTTGTCTTTCAGCGTGAGATCTTTGGATTTCTTGACCTGCGTTGCCATCATGTCGCTCCGTCTGAATTGTGATGAAAATTGTTTCAGCTCCGGTTCGGGAGGTTCGGCATGTTATCGATCTACATTCTAACAGGCGACCGTGCGACTGATTTTTCTAACCGTGCCTCGCACTGATCCGACTCTGATCGTCGTGACCTCCGACATTCTGGGATGGAACTGCCGTTACTGAAACATGGATTCGAACCGGCCAATGATATAGAATTGTGACGACCGGAGGTTTCTGCAACGATTGCAGCAACGAACTTCACGCAATTCCGATCGACACTCTATCGTCTCTGGCTGGAGAAACGACCTGATGGAAAATAAACTGCCGGGTTCACGAAAATGGATCACTCGACACCGGGTCGTCCTATTGACGTCCTGCGCCGTGCTGATCGGCATGACAGGTTGGTTTCTGATTCGCCGAACGGACCCTCTGCAGAGAGAAGTCGAGGCGATCGGCGGAGTCTATGAGAATCGGAATCTGGACTTTCGGTCAGGCGGTGTCGGAGGATTTTGGGACAGCGTCATTCAGGCTATGGTGAACAAAGCGAAAGGAATAGAACGTCACTCCATTGACATCAACTTCTATAAAAGTGATTTGACCGACAGTTGGGTGCAACGAAATGCGGAGGCCATGACGCACGTTCCCGTGGATTTTCTCTGCTGTCGCAGAACCGGGATCACGGATAATGCGTTGACGAGCCTCGCTGGAATGAAGAGCCTGTCGTATCTGGACCTTGCCGGGACATCCATTACGGATCATTCGATGCCTGCGATTCGTGAAATGCCTGCCCTGTATCACATCGACTTGACTGACACCGACGTGACGGAAGAAGGGATATCGCATCTGGTCGATCATCCACGGCTGAAGAGTGTGAATCTTGACGGCAAAGTCTTCACCAGTGCGACCATTGCTCATCTAAATGTGATGCCCAGACTGCGAGAACTGGGACTCAAAGACGCCAACAATGATCAACTCAATCGTCTGCATAATCTGAAACAAATTGCCGCGATTTCTCTCGCTGGAACCACGGAGGAATCACTCCCGTACCTTCTGCAGTTGAGCAACATCAAGTATCTGACTCTTATTGACAGCGCACTCTCTCCCGATTCAATCGCGAAGATTCGTGAGACGCGTCCAAACTTGTCCATTCATGAGAGTATGTCGTTTGAAGCGGCCGAGAAGTCGGGACTCACTCAGCAGATCGCTCTTCACCGGAGAATCGAATTGTTCACGTACACTGTCGTCCCATTAAGTGCGGGATGTTTTGTGGTGCTTGTCGTTTGGATCTACCGACGTCGAACGAGAACCCGTAACGCGTCCGCAGTTTGAACAGTTTGTTGCATCCGAATTATTGCCTACAATCGGGACTTGCCAAAACCAAATTGCTGACCAGGATCGGAGTTGAAGCATCATGCCACTTGGAATCAAAGCCTATATCGATTTTGTATTCAAGAAAACATTCGGCAGTCCAGAGAACTCAATCGCCCTCATTGGGCTATTGAATGCGATTCTGGAGCCCGCAAGTCCGATCACGGAAGTGATAATTCTGAATCCGTTCAGTTACAAAGAATTCGAAAGTGACAAGTCGGTTGTGCTGGATGTCCGGGCGATGGATACGACGGGACGCATTTACAACATCGAAATGCAGGTTTCGATCCATCCGCGATTGATGGAACGTCTGGTCTACTATGTCTGCGGAATGTACCTTGGTCAAATGTCACAAGGTGACAGCTATGCAAAATTGAACTCGGCGATTTCCATCTGCCTGCTGACAAATACGCTGTTTCCCGACACGCCTCAGGCCCATCACCGGTTTCAGATGGCCGATTTGAAAAGTGGACGAAAATTGGATAGAGCAATCGAGGTTCACACGGTAGAATTATCAAAGTACAACGTGGACGAAACAAGTCTCGCCCAAGCCAGCCCGCTGGAGCGCTGGTGCTGGCTGATTCTGAACGCTCACAAACATCCCGCCGATGAACTTCGACGCTGGTTTCCGGAAATGGAATTTCAGCAGGCAATAGGGAGTTTTGAAAAGATTTCTTCGAAGACAAAGGACAAGGCCATGTACGATCAACGAGAAAGAGCCGAACGCGATTACGAATGGATTCTGGCCAGCGCTAGGCAGGAAGCCATGGAAGTAGGACGTGAAGTAGGACGTGAAGAAGGTCTCGAAGAAGGAGCAGTCATCGGCTGGATTCAAGCTCTTCAGCAGGTTCTTGGCGATCCCTTCGCGACAACACCGGAATTGTCTGGCCAATCCTTTGCCGATCTTCAGACACTCCTGACCGACCTGCAACACCGAGTCCGATCGCGACCGAGTTGATGCCAGCACACTTCAAAGCAATATCGATTCAAAACAGCGACCGATTGATTGGCTGTCACTAGAGGAAAACCTTGGTACGTTGCGCGTTGCTTCACGCACCCGACGACTACGGTTTCACTGATCCAGGTGCCTCAAACAATTCGACAGGATTCATTTTGAACTGCAGCATCTTAGCGGTCTCGCGACCGTTATCGCCGCCTTTGCGC
>JBDNFT010001170.1:0-5508 GCA_041689695.1 Planctomycetaceae bacterium
CCGATCGAACACAGCGATGCTCAATCGTATATTCGTGAATGTCGCCATCTAAAAGACGCCGTAGACTCTCTAAGCAGCTTTCAAGGTCTTCAGGATGAATTATCTGTTGCAGAGTCAACGTCTCAAGCGCGGATGCAGAGTATCCTAAAATACCTTCCGCACATCTGTTTGCCTGCAGAAAGTGCAGAGACTGTGAGTCGATCGTGGCAACGCCGATCGCCGCCTGCTCAAAGATCGCTCGAAATCGTGTCTCGCTGAATCGCCACTGAGCTTCGGCAATATTCAAAAGTTCCACGTCACGTCCCAGTTGTCCATGAGCTGCAACCAATTCATCCGTACGCTGGCGAAGCGACAATGTCAATTGCTGCTGGCGGAAGGCGATGACGTAAGTCAAAACTCCTGCTAACCCAAGGATCAGGGCACCGTTGCCGCCAAAGAACAAAACGGATTTCAAAAGTCCTTGATTCCATCCTGCTCTTGGCACGGCGGCCAACTGCCATACCTGGTTACTGATTTGATATTCAACAATCTCCGGCATTGATTCAAACACTTTTGAACTTCCACTGAAAGGAGGTTCATCTGCCCGACGAATCGCAATCACCATTGCATCGTGATGATCCGGAATACCAATCTCCGACAGCAACAGATCAAGTCGCACGACAATAACAACCGTGCGATTGGGATGTTCCTGAGTTTCAGCAGGACCGCGAAACAGCAACCCAGTTTCGCCTTGAATTAATCGCTTGGGGCCAGTTAATCGCAACTCGCGATTCTCCATCACCCAGCGGAGATCTCTGGAGACATCCGCGTCTGGATGCTTCAGCATATTCACTCCCATTGCTGCTTCGTTACCTCGAATTGGAAAGTTGTGGGTGACAATGCCGCTGTCATTGATCTGATACGCCTGCACCCAGTTGGAATCTGCTCTCATTCCCCTGGCGACCGCATCAAACGATACGCCGAATTCTTCTGGCGAATCCTTTTCATGCGTCCGCATGAACTCTCGCAGCTCTTTCAATTCTGCCTTCAATCGCAGAACAGTATGTTCCAGCGAATCCACGTGTAACTGCAGAATTTGATTGATCTGCCTTCGCTGTTTTTGATGGGAATTTTGGGCCTGAGACAACGTGACCAGCAGCCACACCGGGACCATCAGCAGTATCACGATCGCCGCAATTCGAAGTGCTTCTTTTTGAGGTTGTCGTGTTGAGTTCATTGCCAGTGATGAAATAAAGTACGTCAGGCTTTCTAGCCTGACATTTTCTTTTTCGCGTCAGGCTGGAAAGCCTGACGTACTTTTCGGGATTTTATTTCGGGACTATTCCTAAGGCGAAGCCCGTTGTCGCAAGCAGTTTGAAGAGCGAACGACAGAAATTCCAGTCATACGTCAAAAAAGCATAACTGGAGTATTTCCGGCGATGCCATTATGCTCCACCGAGCTTTACGTCCTCACAAATATATTTTGTCGAGCAATCGGATGCGACTTCTTGTAAATTTTCTTTCCAGACGACGCCTCGTCTTTGTCGGCACTGTTCTGTTAGCACAGATACAGACTCCGCTGGCCGTGTCTCAGCCACCGGACCCGGTTCTGGCCCACGTGACTACAGAAGTTGAGCAGTTGACAAGTCAGCCGCTGGACGACGACGCAATCCCTCGCCTCATCGAAATTGATGAGTCCCTCGCAGAACCTTCGTCAGGTTCAACCGCGCAGACCGAAACTCAACACAAAATCCTGACTGCTCTGGCCACATCACAGCAGGAAGCCGGACTTGCCTATGTCCGTTCAGTCTTCGAAAACGCGCCGGAGCGACGAAGTTCAGCCGCAGCGGCTCTGGCGGCAGCGACCACGTTGCGTCCTACCGATCTGCAGGACTGGACTTTCATGGTTCGCTCGCTTCCCGTCGTCCAGGGTGACGATGCGGTCGCGATCCTGAACGCTCTGCAGCGATTTCGGAATCGAGCCAACAAAGGTCAGTGGGTCCGCCACGTCATACTTGTCGGCTTGCAGCTTCCATCAGATCAGCAGGTCGCCGCCACCAGCTTGCTACGGCACTGGACTGGCATTCCACTGAAGAAATCCGAGGCGGTTGCATGGACGCTGGAAAAATATCAGGAATGGTTTTCCAAAGAGTATCCTGATCAGCCGGAACCCAAACTTTCGGTCGATTCGGTTGATCGAAAATGGACCATGGCAACCCTGGAAAAACCCGTCCACGATTTCGTCACGACGGACGAAATGAAACAGCTCGGTACACGTGTTTACGAAAAGGCAGGCTGTCAAAAATGCCATCGCCGGGGAAAAGTTGGCGAAGCGCTCGGCCCGGATCTGACTTCTCTCGGCTGGAGAAGGCAACGTCGCGAAATTCTACTGGCGACATTGTTTCCATCGCACGAACTCAATGAAGAATATCCGACTGTGATCGTCTTGTTGAAGAGCGGCAAAACGTTGACTGGCATGATGTCAGCCAGCTCCGCAGAAGTTCTGGCGATTGTTTCCAGCACCGGGATCCGCCAGGAATTCCCTCGTGCGGAAATCGAAACCATCGTCAATCAAGAGATCTCCAACATGCCCGAAGGCTTACTTGAAACACTGACTCGTGATGAAATTATTGCCCTGATCGCATGGTTGTCATCCGTCGATGGAGTTCCTCGCCCACACACCGATGAAGGTCCTTGAGTATGGCAAAACCCATTCAATCCCTCAAAAAAGCTGCAGGCAAAGCAGATGCAGCGGCATTTTTTGCCGCTGAAAATTGGAATGCCTTTGCACTGAACGACACCTGGGTATTGGTGTGTTCACATTCGGCTGAAACCGCTGTTGTGCGGTGTCGGCGTTCGTCGTAAAAGACGGACATGAATGCTGCATTGATCCAGAGTTGTCGCCGTCCATCGGCCATGAAAACGGCGATTGCTTTCGCGATGATTTTCATGGCAGGCGCGCTTGTCACGGTCTCAACAACATTTGGCGATGACACCAGTCCTGCTCATAAAAACTCAAGCGATGCTGTGCAGTCATCGGACCAATTCTCTGGGTTTGCTGAGACATTAATTGGCCCGCCGGGATTTCTGCGGACTGCCCCGATTGAAATTCCTGGCTGGCAACTTCCGACAATCTTTAATCGCGTGGAACTTCAGTCGCCAAAACAAGAAACGCCCAGGATCAAGCAAGTTTCGTTTGATTCCAATGTCACATTTCTAAAGGCCAGAAATTCCGGTGTGACACCGATTGCGGCGGCCACGGATGAAGAAACAAAACCACGCGCTGCCAATGAACCACCAGTGCCGGCACCGGACGATACGCAGAAGGCCACAAATGCGGGCAACATGATGGTGATTCCTGCGCCGCAGGCGTCCAATGGGGCAGCACCAACCGCAAGAACAACTCCTCCGAACTCGCCGATTGTCACCGTCCCGGCTGAGATGCCAACTGCTGATGTGACACCAGCAGAGTCTCCGACGAATGCAGTCGCCGCGCCCGCGATCACAGTGGAAATCATCGCAGCTCAACGTGCTGCGGCTGACCTGACACCAGAGCTGACTGAAGACGCTAAGACTCAACTGAACAATAGTTTTCAGATCGCAACCGACGCAATCACGCAAAAGACAGAGATTGATAAGAAAATTGTCGAACTGAAGGTAGAAAAAGACACTGGGCCTGTGAAGATCGCCGAGTACCGAGCGACGCTGAGTCAACCGCCGCCAAAGGCAGAACCGGAGTATCCTCCTGGAGCAACAGTTGCGGAGTTAGATCAACTGCGTCTGGCTGATGACGAGAAGGCAGCGGATGCGAAACGCAATCTTGATGCGTGGGATGCGAAAACGAAAATTCGCACGGAACGAAAACCGCAGATGCCTGCGTTGATCGAAACCACTCGCAAGCAACTTGAAGATGCAGAAAAAGAGCTGCTGGTCGCCCCGCCAGAAGGAGAACTCCCCGTCCTGAGCGCTGCACGTCGTCTGGCGCAGGAATCGGAAGTTTTGCTTCGCCAATCACAGCTTGAATTGTATCGCATTGAACAGGTTCGATATGAAGCACTCAACGAACTGTTTCCCTTGCAGCGTGACGGGCTGACACGCGCGAAAAATTCTGCAGACAAACGCATTGAACTCTGGAAGACCATACTGGCCGATGCACGCCGTGATGAAAGTGCCAGGCAGGCTCAGGAGGCGCGCGAAAAACTCCGCAGTGCGCACCCGACCCTGCGTGATCTTGCCGAAGACAATTCTCGCCTTACTTTGCGTCGTAAATCACTTCAGGAGTTCAGGGAGACGAAAGACAAAGAATTGACAGAAGCGACTGCGACACTCGCGAGTGTCGAAGAGAAGTTCAAAAAAGTCATGGAAGCCGAGAAGCGGGCCGGCCTGACGACCGCCATCGGTCTTTTACTTCGCAGCCAGCGATCACATCTTCCTGATCCAGCCGTCTATCGCCGAAAGCAATACAGTGCGGAAGAGGATATCGTTCGATTGCAGACGGAGCAGATGCCTCTGGAAGACGAACGCAATGACCTAAGTGATATTGAATCACAAGTCGAAGCCTCGCTCAATCTGGTCTCGGCAGCCGACGTAGAAAATGGCGAACTGCGACAAATGACCGTCGAGTTGCTGACTGACCGTCGTGATTATCTGGACGACTTACTGGCTGACTACAATTCGTGCCTGTTGATGCTTGGCGAAACCGACGTCACCTGCCGTCGGCTGGAAACTACGATCGGCGAGTACGAAAGTTATATCGATGAACGCGTCCTTTGGATTCGCAGCGCACCGGCAGTCGATACTGGCCTTGTCAAAAAAACGCTGACAGCGATAGAGGATTTTCTTTCTCATCGGCAATGGCCGACAGTTTGGAAATTCGTCGTCCGCGACGCTCAAACTTACTGGCCTCTCTATGGACTATTTCTCACGGGATTCCTGGCAATCGCAGTGTCAAATCGACGTATGCGGCGTGCTGTGGCGAACATGGGAGAAGACGCCCAAAAGCAAATGGGCTCCGGTATCCCATTGATGCTGATGGCAACCGGTCTGACGATCGTCATGGCCGCCGCATGGCCGCTGGCTTTATGGTTTGTGGGTTGGCGATTGTCGTTTGCTGACCTGAATCTTGCATCAGCTCTAAGTGTGGCTTTCATGATCTGCGCGGCGGCATTGTGGCTTGTTGATTCGTTTCGGAAGCTGTGTCGTCGACGCGGTGTGGCAGAATCATTCCTGGACTGGCCGCAACCGATTGTGCGCAGTCTGCATGCCAATCTCTTGCTCTATGTCGCTGGCGGCATACCGCTGAGTTTCATAGTTGGCGTTGCCAGCACGCTGGATGAAGGCACAAGCGCGGATTCAGTCGGGCGACTGGCGTTTATAAGTTTTTGCCTGTTGTTGGCAGTCATGCTGCGAAGAATTGTGCGTCCTTCCGGAGCGGTGATTGGCGATTTACTTCGAGCCAATCCGAACTCTATGATGTATCGCCTGCGATGGGTTTGGTATCCGTTTGCGGTCGGATCGCCCATGTGTCTC
>JBDNFT010001171.1:0-1387 GCA_041689695.1 Planctomycetaceae bacterium
GAATTCAACGGGTAGTTCAGCGAATCCCGGTGAGTTCGTCGTGGCAATCATCGCTGCAATATCCATAAACGGAAAGGAGTTTGCCGACTTCGGTGTTAGGTTTCGTGATCGAACGCGGAGAGCCCACTACGCATATCGAATCAGCGGGTGGTGAACATTCACGGTTGTTTTGGCCAGGGAAGCAATGCGTCCTCGTGTGTCTGAGCTGTTGACTTGAAGACAATCAAGCAGATGGAAATGATATGAGTCCGGGAAAAGCACGACTGTGGACCGGGATCGGCTGTGTAGGCTCGCAGGTGACAATAGCCGCCATAATGCTTGCGGCTGATGCTCCGAGTGCGGTGTTTGCGACAGAGGCCAGCGATGCACTTTCTGAGTACGTCGCCATTCTTGTGCTCTTCACAGCCGCCGCAGCCCTGCTCTTGCCATTCGACTTCATAGGAGGCATGTTGATTCCGACGGCGTTCGAAAGTCAAACGCCGAAGTTCAGCATGTGGCTGAGACGATGGATGCGATCCGTCGCCATGCAATTACTTTTCTACTCCGTGACTTTCTTCATTTACCTGCAGATTGGGCGAGAAATCGGAGCACCATTTCTGATAGCCATGTTCGCCGCGCTGCAGATCGCTTTACTTGCCAGTCAGGAACTGATCTGGCGCGCCATGACGGCACACCGCGCGGTCAATGCAGGTGACGGAGCAACTCTGTTCGTGCCTCATTCCGATCAGCGGTTTACGGGAGGCATCACCGGATTGCCGGGGTTTGAAAGTCTTCTGATTCCTGCTGACTGGAGGACGCGCCTGAAACCCTCGCATTTGAAGATGCTGGTCCAGCGTCGACGTGCAGCTCGGGATTCCGGTGGACGACTTCGCGGCATCGTATGGGCAATGTTGTGGAACATCACCAGCTTCACGGCGGCCATCCTCCTCAGTGACGGCGTGATTGCTTCCGTCGCCGATCTGGTCACAGTTTTTCTGTGGTTCCTGTTATTTTCGTTCGTCGGCTTGCTCGTGCTGCCAACGCTGAACCGAAACAGCGTGTTCGCACTCGATCGCTACGTGGCGGCGAAAGTCGGCACCGCCGAACTTCAAGAGGCCATTTGCGAAATCGACCAACTCACGGAACAGGATCCGACGCGGGCGGCATCAGCGGAATCCGTCGTCCAGCCGATCCCCTGTCCGGAACGAAGATTGCTTTCGCTTGCGAAAGAGGGATCGCAATACGTGCCCGCATGGAATGTAGCTCGCACGACACTCTTCCTGAGCTGGGCCTTCGGCGGTCCTCTGGCGCGAGCCGTTCACTGCAATGTCGGTCGTCCTGAGCTGTGGGCGATGTTGCCGACGGACTGATTTTCGCACTTCGCACTTTCCAGTGGCTATGTTAAGGA
>JBDNFT010001172.1:0-8820 GCA_041689695.1 Planctomycetaceae bacterium
GCCCCATCACGACACCTCGCATCATTGGAGCTGGCATGTAGCCCACCGTTTCCTGTGCCGCGCTTCGTTCGGCAATGACAATGGTGATGCCGCTGAACGTCAGCAGGATTCCAAACAGGCTGACGGCCGTCAACGACTCGCCAAGCCCCACCCAGCCGATGATGGTAGCAAGCAATGGCGAGGTAGT
Source organism: Planctomycetaceae bacterium (assembly GCA_041689695.1). GTDB lineage: Bacteria > Planctomycetota > Planctomycetia > Planctomycetales > Planctomycetaceae > SXXK01. The sequence goes on from JBDNFT010001172.1 coordinate 188, forward strand.
TGAAACCATCAACGCGCGGCGTGGTCCGAGAATCTGCAGACTGCGAAAATAGAATGTGTCGCCAATGACAATGCCGATAACACTACTGATCGCCAGCAGAATCCATGTATTCACATCAGCACCGAACATCGATCGACCGCCGATCGATGTCACGACAAACAGATGCATGCATAGAAGAATCGACGCCAGGAAGTTCTTACCGAAATTGATCTGCCATGCAGTGAGCTGCGTACGACTATAAAAAAGACTCGCGCACGCCCATAAAGCCGCAGCGGTCAATGCGGCAGTTTCTCCCGTTCCCATGGTCCAGTTCGCAGTAAATATAATGATGTTGAACTGCAGCCATGATCGGAGGAATCCCTGTTCTGGTCAACACTCAGCTATGACTCTCTAACGAATCATGTAGATTTTGAATCATTCTGGACGATCAGCGTTCGTTCTGCCATAACACGTCTCCTGCATGTTGATTTGTATTGACCATCAGTATTCGGAAAACTGTCATGCGAAAAAATGAAATCTGTCTTACTGTGCTTTTTGTATTGCTAAGTCCCATGGCATCCGCTGATAACTGGGGACATTGGCGTGGGCCGATCGGAAACGGAACCGCCCTCAAAGCCTCTCCACCGACGGAATGGAGCAGCACTAAGAATGTGAAATGGAAAGTCGAAGTTCCCGGCATTGGCTCGTCATCGCCTGTCATCTGGGGAGATCAGGTTTTCGTGACGACCGCCGTTTCGAAAAGTGGCGCAAATGCTCGCAGCCTGACGACGCTGGAATTCCAATTGTTGTGCTATGACCGCAAGACCGGCAATTTGGTTTGGCAAAAAACAGCAGTCGTTGCGAAGCCTCACGAGGAAACTCACAAAACAAATGGCTTTGCGTCTGCCTCTCCATGCACCGATGGCGAACATGTCTACGCACCCTTTGGATCACGCGGTTTGTACTGTTACTCGATGTCCGGCGGCCTTGTCTGGAAGCGTGATGATTTCGGAAAGATGGAAACTCGCAACAGCTTCGGTGAAGGCAGCTCCCCGACTCTGGAAGGCAACATGATTCTTCTGCCATGGGACCATGAAGGACCGTCGGCATTGTTCGCTCTCGACAAACTGACCGGAACGACGATCTGGAAGACTGACCGAGACGAACCATCGTGCTGGGCAACGCCGCTGGTTGTGGACCATGCCGGGCGCAAGCAAGTCATCCTGAACGGGCAAACGTGTGCTCGAAGTTACGACCTGGAAACTGGCAAGGAACTTTGGCGATGTGCCGGACAGACAGAACGTCCGTGTGCATCACCGGTGGCCGATAAAGATCTGGTCTACGTTGGCAGTGGTCACAAAGGATCGTTTTTTGGAGCGTTTCGGCTTGATGGTGAAGGCGACATCAAGGGAACGAAGAACGTTGCATGGACAATCACAAGTCCTGACACGCCGGATATCGGTTCCCCATTGCTTTCCAACGGGCGTATTTATTTTCACAAGGGCAAAACAGGCATGCTTTCCTGTGTCGATGCGACAAGTGGAAAACCATTCTACCTCTCCAGCCGCATCCCAGGACTCGACACCATCTACGCATCGCCTATTGCAGCCGGTGGCCATATCTATTTGACGTCTCGCAACGGCACGACTGTCGTGATCAAGGATGCCGAAACGCTGCAGATTGAGGCAACGAACAGCGTGGATGAAACAGTCGATGCGACACCCGCGCCGGTCGATAATCAATTGTTTATTCGTGGAGAAAAGCACTTGTTCTGCATTGCAGAGTAGACTGTTCAACAATGCAGGATGGCCTGAGAAGGCCGTCCTGGTTGAATTGGCTACGCAGCGGCCGGAATTGCAATGGCCGTTGATGTTCTCTGTTTAGGAGATTACATCGCGGGGCAAAGGCTCCATCACCAGGAAAGCCACCATCGGCCTGCTTCGCTGCTGCAGTAAATAACTTCCACGTTCCTTCATTGAATACCCAGGTCGTTGGGAAATGATTCGCCCCGCCATTCGTTGAAAGTCGAACTCGTTCGTTGATCTCACCTGAGCAAACGAAACTGGCTGTTCCGGACTGTTCACTCACCGCTTTCTGCAATTCGCGAATTGCCAAGTCTCGGCTCAATATGCAGTTGAAGCTGAGACTCAGTCGCAACAAAATATACACTCTCTGTCCGATTTCAGTCGGCGTTTCAGCGAATTTCCAAAAGTGGTGATGCAACCACCGCCGCCAAGCGATCTGCTTGCGATCGAAGTTCAGGCGTTTAGCGACTGCGTTCAAGCTAGGATTTGGAACTAGTTGATCCGATGTGTCGGCACTGGCCGTCCAGGACGGAAACTTTGCAGCGAGATCACATTCTGCGAAACGCCAATCGCAGCGGCCGAAGCAGCCAACTCTTCACGCACGATCAGTTCTAACTCCGCAGGATCTGTGGCCACTCTGGCATTCACAACCACATTCGCGGATGGGGTTCGAGAATGTGATGCCAGTGAAAGCTCCGGGCCGGTCGCATTGCTGACGAGATTCGCGACCGCATAGCTGCCGTCGCACAAACCAATGACCTTCAAATGAGCCGCCTCAGCACTGGACGACAACAAGCGAGCATGAAGACGCTGAATCAGATCCATCAGGAATGCATCAAGATCAAACTCCTGAGTTGCTTCAACGACGACCTGACTATTGAGCCATCCCAGTTCCGCTTCGCCCTCCGCGTAGATGTCGTAGTCAACTTCCATGACTCGACGACCGAACTGGCCACGCAGTTCCAGTGTTTCGAGCAACGCCGTGAAACCTTCACCGGTTGTGGCAGAACATCGGAGAACCGGGCGACCTGGATATTCGGTTTCAAGCAGAGTCTGCAATTCGGTCACATCCGCAGGTGACAATTCATCGACGCGATTGATGACTACGAAATCGGCTTCTTCGATCTGCTTCCGAAAGATGTAATTTGCCTTTGGAGAAAATCCGCTGCCACCGTCGCCCCGCAGAATTCTCAGCCCGTGACTTGGTTTCAAAATGACGCCATACGGAGCGATATCCAGCGGCACTCCGTAAACTTCCGTCAGCGGACGAATAACGGTTGCCACAAGATCCGTGCAACTACCGACCGGCTCCGCCAGGATGATTTCAGGCAACTCGCCTTCGCCAAGGTTTTCGACAGTCGATGTCAGAGCGTCGAAGTTGCAGCAGAAGCACGAACCCGCAACTTCACCCACGTCGAAACCTTGCGACCGCAGACTCTGAGTATCCACAAGGTCCGTCGTCTGATCGTTCGTCACGATCCCGACTTTCTTCCCAAGACTCATATAGTGTTTCGCCAGTCGCGAAATCGTTGATGTCTTGCCAGCACCCAGAAAACCGCCAACCATGATATACACAGGTTTCATATTTTTGCTCTTTTTTGCGGCCCCATGATGCAGCCTGCGGGGCGTTGAATGAAATGGTTTCTATTTTCGTTCGGGAACTTCCAGCCGACAACATCCAAGATCCAAAAAATTAGAACCTTTGCCAGCAGAACACAGCAAGTCTTCGTGAAGCCGGTAATACATAAACCGACCATCACGACGAACTTCCACCAGATCGGCAAACTTCATGATTTTCAGATGATGCGAAACCGTCACGACCTCGGCTTCCAGAAACCCAGCGATGTCAGTCACCGTGAGTTCACCGTACCGCAGCGCGTCAACAATCCGCAGGCGATGAGGATCGCTGAGAGCCTTCAGTCGCTCCGCACAAAACGCGGCATTGAATACATCCTGTGTCACAATCAGTTACCGCCCAGCAGTGTCATTCTTAGATTCACCTAAACATGAGACTATCTTACATCCAACGCCGTGAAGTTGCAATTTGGGGGATTCGAAAAACATCTTGCTTTTGTGGGACGGGTCTCCAGACCCGTCTGGATTCATCTGCATCAGGACGGGACTGGACTCCCATCCTGCATCTACAACGGTATCACACCCGCAATTCTTCCGCACTGGCTGTCAGCTCTGCGGCATACTTATTTCGAACCGGTTGAACACATTCTTCAAGAAACTGGTTCACCTGCTCCGGTGCGCGGCCGATGTAGCGGCTGGCGTCGAGAGTTCCTGCGAGATCAACGGCTCCGAAGTGTGGATCCGTTTGCAGTCGGCTGATGAGATCATTATCAGACCCTTGCTGCTTGACCTGATCCGCTGCAGCCTGGCTGTGGACTCGGATTTGTTCGTGCAGTTCCTGTCGATCGCCGCCAGCTTGAACTCCAGCCATCAGGATTTCTTCCGTCGCCATAAATGGCAACTCGGCGGCGAGGTTCTTTTCGATAACCTTCGGGTAGACCACCATGCCGTCCGAAATATTGCTGTATAGAATCAGACACGCATCAATGGCCAGAAACGCCTGTGGCATTCCCAGCCGTCGAATCGCGCTGTCGTCGAGAGTGCGTTCCATCCATTGATTTGCCATTGTCGCATCAGCACCGGCCTGGAGACTCATCGCAAATCGAGCCAGCGAGCACATGCGTTCGCTACGCATGGGGTTGCGTTTGTAGGCCATTGCAGATGAACCAATTTGTTTGCTTCCGAACGGCTCTTCCACTTCCTTGCGATGCTGCAGAATTCGAATGTCGGCTCCAGCTTTATGACACGTCTGACCAACGCCGTTCAATGCGGCCATGACTTGACTGTCGATCTTGCGAGAATACGTTTGACCGGTAACGGGATGTTTCAGATCAAAGCCCATAGCAGCCGTGACCATGCGATCGAGTTCTTCGACTTTGCCGTGATCGCCACTGAACAGCGTCAGAAATGTTGCCTGAGTTCCCGTGGTGCCTTTGACGCCGCGAAATCGCAACGTGGCCAGTCGATGTTCGATCTCTTCCAGATCCAGCAACAAATCCCAGCACCAGAGCGTGGCTCGCTTGCCGACTGTTGTCGGTTGAGCTGGCTGCAGATGTGTGAACCCAAGGCAGGGCAGATTGCGGAACTTCGCCGCGAACGTCGCCAGTTGGTCGATGACCTGCACCAGCCGGCGGCGAATCAGGATCAGACTTTCCTTAATCTGTATGAGCTCTGAATTGTCGGTGACGAAGCAGCTTGTGGCACCGAGATGCACGATTGGTCTCGCATTGGGAACCTGATCTCCCCATGCGTGAACATGTGCCATCACGTCGTGTCGTAGTTCTTGTTCGTAGCGATTGGCTGCGTCGAAGTCGATGTTGTCGATGTTGGCTCGCATTTCCGCAAGCTGTAGGTCGGTAATGTTCAGGCCGAGCTTTTGCTGGCTGTCAGCCAAAGCAATCCATAGTCGTCGCCAGGTCGAGTGCTTCTTCTGTGCGGACCAGATAGTGGCCATTTCGCGGGATGCGTAACGCGTGATCAGCGGGTTTTCGTAGATGTCGTGGGACATGAGTATCTTTCTGGATACTGATTTCATACCGATTTCAAACCGGCCTATACTAGAGTATAGAGCATTTTAAGATTTGTTGTGTGAGTCGGCGGATCGTGTAAGAAATCACCGATTTCGGAGAAATCGGTCTACAATTGTCGATGGATTTTTCCGAAATTCGAAATTCCAATGCCACACACTGACATCAATCTCAGTAATCCAGGCGAGCTCTCTATTATGGCCGACCACATCAGCCCGGATGACCTTCGATTCTTCGATCGCAACGACGACTTCGAGATTTCATTCAGCCGCTTGCCGCATTGGTCACAGCCAGGCACCGTTGCATTCATTACTTGGCGAACAGCCGACTCAATGCCGCGTGATGTTCTTGAGCAATGGATCATCGAGCGAGACAGCATCGTTCAGCAAAATGCGCTGGATCCAGCTTCAGATTGGCGATCCGCGTTGAATCGACTCCCAGCGGGCCATCGAATGAAGATCAAGTGGGATCTGATTGCTCGCTTTGATGGGCATCTTGACAAATGCCACGGTGCCTGTCCTCTGAAAGATGCAGGCTTGGCACAGATTATCGCTGACAGCCTGAATGCCTTCGAAGGTGAACGCTATGTATTAACTGATTTTGTCATCATGCCGAATCATGTGCATCTCATGGCAGCATTCTCAACTCCTGAAATGATGCGATCTCAGATTGCCGGATGGAAGCGATTTCAGGCGCGCCAAATCAACACCGCGCTCGAGCGAAGTGGTCACTTCTGGCAGGAAGACGACTTCGATCATCTCGTAAGAAGTGAAAGTCAGTTCTTGTACTACCGCAAGTACATCGCTGACAATCCTCGCAAGGCTCGATTGAAGCCTGGGGAGTTTTTGCATTGGTCGCGCGAACTTTGATCATCTGATACGGAATCAGGACGGGAAAATCCGATTTCGGAGAAATCGGGCTACAGTTGTCGTCGGATTTTTCCACAATCCGTTCGTTTGATTTCTGCAATTTTGGACTTGAGTACCCTTGCAACGAGTTTCACCGGCGGGTCGAACCAATTTCGGAGAAATCGGGCTACAGTTTGCGAGATTTCTCTCATAGACTCCCGGCCTCTAACAAATCGTTGTCCGTAATAGTGAAGACGAAAACACCACATGCCTCGTTACGACGCAAAACGCATTGAAGCTCGCTGGCAGCAGTATTGGGAAACGAATCAGACGTTCCGCACGGAGGACGTCGTCCCCGTAGGTCGATCTGTCTCAGATCGACGACCAGCCAATGCCGAGTCAAAGGACACCGCCAAGCCAAAGCCAAAAATGTACGTGCTCGACATGTTTCCGTATCCATCCGGAAGCGGCCTTCATGTCGGTCATCCGGAAGGTTACACAGCGACAGATATCGTCTGCCGCTATTCGCGGATGAAGGGCAAGAATGTCCTGCATCCGATGGGGTGGGATGCATTCGGACTGCCGGCGGAAGAACACGCCGTCAAGACGGGCACGCATCCTCGTGAAACCACCGAACTGAACATTGCCACGTTCAAGCGTCAGTTGAAGATGCTGGGGTTCAGCTACGACTGGACTCGCGAACTCTCCACTACCGATCCAGATTATTATCGGTGGACGCAATGGATTTTTCTGCAGATCTTCGATACTTGGTACGATGCTGATTATGTCTGGACCGGACCAGACGGTGTCGAACGCAAAGGCAAGGGACGACCGATCGTCGAACTGCCGATCCCAGATGAAATTCTGGCGAGCGGAGGGTGTCAGCCCTCCGGTACAACGTCCGGACAGTTGGCATCCGAGCAATCCGTGGAGACGAGCACGTACCGGCCAGTTGACACTGGCCGCGCGCCGGAAGTCAACGAAGCCATCCGTCGTTATCAGGACAAGCATCGCCTGGCCTACGTTTCCGATGCACCGGTCAACTGGTGTCCGGCGCTTGGCACAGTGCTCGCAAATGAAGAAATCATTGATGGCAAAAGCGAACGCGGAGGACATCCAGTTGTTCGGATGCCACTTAAGCAATGGATGCTGCGAATCACTGCATACGCCGATCGACTGGCGAGTGAACTGGAGCCGCTAACGTGGTCAGATTCGATTAAGTTCATGCAACGGAACTGGATTGGCCGCAGTACCGGAGCGGAAGTGGATTTCTACGTCGGGCGGAATCGTGCTTCAAAAGATCCGACGGATCCGTCTGATCCGACGGATCCGACAGATCAGACTGATCTTTTTTCCGCATGGAAACGCGCTCGCGTGGCGGGTTGTTTTCCCTGCGAAGCGGGCGACGACGTTATTCGCGTCTATACAACGCGGCCGGACACACTCTTCGGCGTGACGTACATGGTCCTCGCGCCGGAGCATCCGCTGGTTGCGACGATCACGACGGATGAACAGAAATCAGCGGTCGAAGAATACATTCGCAAGTCATCGCTGAAGAGCGACCTGGATCGCACGGACCTCGCGAAGGACAAAACCGGAGTCTTCACGGGTGGTCATGCCATCAATCCGGTGAATGGCGAGCGTGTGCCGGTTTGGATCGCGGATTATGTGCTGATCAGCTACGGCACAGGAGCCATCATGGCGGTACCCGCGCATGATGAACGCGACTACGAATTTGCAAAAACATTCAGTATCGAGATCAGGCAAGTCGTAACGCCTGCTCCGGCAAGCGGCCACAAAGCAGATCTGCAGAATGTTGCATTCACAGAGACTGGTGTCGCGATGAATTCCGGCAAGTACAATGGCCTGCCAACCGCCGATTTCAAATCACAGATTACGAATGACTTAGCAGCCGCAGGTCTCGGCAAAGAAGCGGTCAATTACCGTCTCCGCGACTGGCTGTTCAGTCGTCAGCGTTACTGGGGCGAGCCGTTTCCGATTTGGCATGAACTGGATGCGAACGGCAATCCGACGGGGCTCATGCGAGCCGACACTGCCGAATCTCTGCCTGTGCTGCATCCACATATGGACGACTTCAAGCCGACAGGTACTCCCGAACCGATGCTCGCCAAGGCGACTCCGGAATGGCTGTTTAAGACAGACACTGATGGCGTGAAGCTGAAGCGCGAAACCAACAGCATGCCTCAATGGGCAGGCAGTTGCTGGTACTATCTTCGCTTCTGTGACAACAAAAACTCCGAGCAGTTCATTGATCCCGCGAAAGAAAAATACTGGCTGCCGGTAGATCTCTATATCGGCGGTGCCGAACCCGCGGTGCTGCATCTACTGTACTCACGCTTCTGGCACAAGGTGCTGTTCGATCGCGGTCACGTGAGCAC
>JBDNFT010001173.1:0-1599 GCA_041689695.1 Planctomycetaceae bacterium
AGGGATTGAGTTTTTTCATTCCGTCTGCGTGGCCGAAAATCCCTCGCTGACCCGTCGGGTTGTGAAAATTGCCGTTTATTTCCGCCGAATCAGCTTCCCGGATATCAACGTGCGCAACTTCAAAACTCACGCTTCGGGTTGTGAAAAAACGCAACTTATTATCGGACTGTTCCTAAACACCCCTAGTTCTTCAATTTTTTTATCATGTCGTTGCGAGTATTAGCGTCGCAAAATTTCGAACCGGGCGAGAATGCCCCCGCCGAAAAGCCTCGATCCTTCCATGATTCATTTGAAAACGCTGCCTTCGCTGTGTCGGCACTCTGGTTTTTGTGAGAGTCAAACCCATTTTGGACGGGAGGTTTTGCCTTCATTGAGCGTCAACCTTCAGTCTTGAGTTGAATCATGTTTTTCCTGTAAAAACTGCGGAAATCGAAAAGCGGTCAGTTCGGCATGGATGGTCTGAACGGCAGAAGTTGGTTTTGCAGGCGCTGGAGCTATTGGTTCCAGCAGGCAAATGCCTGCCGCGCATCAGTGTGAATTGGACATTTAAATTCAAATCAGGCAAGGATGCCATGATCTCTACAAATCGAAATTCCATCAGGCTGACGTTTCGTTGGATCGCGACGGCAGCGGCTGTTGCGACAATGATGGGGCAATTGTTTGCGTGCTGGTTCAACTTGTGCGGCACATCCTTGAATTCCCTGGCAACTCTGGTCACAGGAATTGCCGGTGGCGTAATGCTGCTCCGATGGATCGGAAATCTTGTTCTTCAGCATCTTGTTGATGAGACACGCTTCGGACTGTGGCGATTCTCCTTCGCACTGACACTGGTTCTGTTGAGCTGGTCGTTGCCCACGCTGCTGAATGCGACATTGCTGGCAGGTTGTGAAACGATTGGTTCAACATGGCCGTTTGCCGTGATATTGACGATGCTCTTTCCCGCACTTGTGGCGGTGGTCGTCACCGCTGCGGCGGGATTGTTCTTCCGCACAACTGGCGTTAATGGAGATCTCCCGTGGATCAGTTGTGTCTTCGTTGGAACACCCGGAATGATCGTGTTGTTGATTCCTGTCTGGTTGGGACTGCCAGGATTGCCGCTGGCTGAACTGACCACTTTGATGATTGGTGTTGCCCTGCTGGCCGGAGCGCTTCGGTTGTCAACATCGGTATCTGGTTCGCAGCAACACGGTTCGCAGCAACATGGTTTCATAGGGCAACTGGCAATCACGACAGCTGCGAACCGCTCGACTGGTGGCGGATTGGCTTTTGTAGCGGTTGGAATTTTGGTTGTCGCAATTGCCGAAGTCATGTGTCGACTGATGCCCTGCAGTTTGCCTGTTCTCATTCAGACAGCCTGCATCACCTCGCTGGTGCTGAGTTTTCTTACGCGGCCGTTGGCGATAAAACTCTTGACTAGCCGTGGGATGCAGTTCATGGGTGTTCTTGCTCTGGCTTCACTTCCAATACTTTTTGATGCACTGGCGGGCATAAATCTGGCATTAAACTCAAGCGGCCTTTCGCCCTTTCTGGTACTGCTCTTAAGATCGGTTCAATGCTCCTTTTTTGCAACGGCTGCGATCTTGCCGGCCGTCTGTATGG
>JBDNFT010001174.1:0-8860 GCA_041689695.1 Planctomycetaceae bacterium
GCCAGTCGTGCCAGTCGTGCCAGTCGTGCCAGTCGTGCCAGTCGTGCCAGTGCCAGTGCCCGTGCCAGTCGTGCCAGACGTCTGAAGGAGCATCCTGTTGGTATAATCAGAAGCGATGCTGCCACCGCTGAAGAGCGTGCTGCTGGCACCGCTCGGTCCTGCCGTCTGACCTTGAGCGGGAACGTTCTGCTGTACAACATTTGTCGCTTGCTGTTGCCCGCTTGATGCCTGCTGCTGAGATTGCTGGTTCCAGTCCTGACTCTGCGTCGAGGCACTTTGCATTTGCTGTTGAAACGGAGCGATCAATCCGGCGATAGGGCTATTCTGAACAACGGCGTTGTAGTCTGGTTGCGAAGACATACCCGAAGTTTGTGCGACAAAACCGCTGTAACTATTCGTGAGTGTCGCCTGTTGCTGATTGACACCCGTCGATCCTGCTGCAGCCGACGCCGAGGCATTCTGCGTAAGTTGATCAGCCATAATGGCAATCGAATTGCCGGTCTCCGTGAGCAGTACGCGAATTTCGAGTCTCTCCAGACTCGCCACACGCCCCCCCCCCACTCAGCCTCCGCCGTTGCTGCCGACAGGAAGATCCCAAATGCCGCTGAACAAACAACCGAAGAGGGACTGGAATCATCCGGAACTCCTGATTATGGGTGGCAAACATCTACCTGACGTATCAAAGTAAATTTACCCTCGGGCAGGCATTTCGTATAGTCCCCCACAGCCAGAATTCTTTCGAAGTTTTCGAGATTAATTTGGGTCGTTTCGCGCTCTTCTTCCTCGCTTCAACCAAACATATTATGCAGACCTCCACCACAAGAGAAGGCTGTCGGCTCGTTCAAGATCGTCACTCAACTTTGCCACAAATTCGTGAGCCACTTGGCGATAGCTTGGTTCGGGAATGTCGGCTCGCATGGGGTGAAAAAGACGAGAGAATGCGGTACACCTGTAAAAAATGCGGCACCGAAATCTGAATTCTTTGAAAGCCATGAATAACCATGCAGGATCCTCGTATCGACAAGTTGGCTAATGTCCTCATTCACCACAGTTGCCGCTTAAAGTCCGGCCAACGGGTGCTGATCGAAGCCTTCGACCTCCCCGAACCCAATCTGATTTGCCGCCTAGTAGATGAAGCCAGTCGTATCGGTGCCATTCCAGTCGTCAACATCAAGAACAACGCCGTGCTCAGAAGCCTGTACCGTGGCGCGACGGAAGACAGCATGAAGCTGGCAGGGAAATTTGAAGCGGCTGTGATGAGCGAAATGGATGCCTACATCGGCGTGCGCGGGTCAGCAAATTCCAGCGAGTTCGCGGATGTTTCTGGAGATCGCATGGATCTGTACCAGCAGCACTGGTGGCAGCCGGTGCATGTACAAATTCGTGTGCCTAAAACGCGATGGGTCGTTCTGCGCTATCCGACTCCTTCGTTTGCTCAGGCTGCGGGGAAAAGCAGTGAGCAGTTCGAAGACTTTTTCTTTGACGTCTGCACTGCAGACTATGCAAAGATGGCCGAAGACCTGAAACCACTGAAGGCCCGCATGGAAGCGGCCGAGCAGGTTCATATCACCGCACCGGGCACTGACCTGACATTTTCAATCAAAGATATCCCTGTGATCCCGTGTGCTGGCGAATGTAATATCCCGGACGGAGAATGCTTCACCGCTCCGGTTCGAAACAGTGTCAACGGAACAATTCAATTCAACACGTCGTCCAGGTATCAAGGCACTGTGTTCGACGGCATTCGCTTTGAACTCAAGGATGGCAAGATCATCGACGCAACATGCCGCAACGCTCCGGATCGACTCAATCAAGTCCTCGATTCCGATGAAGGCGCGCGTTACATTGGAGAATGGTCCTTTGGCACCAACAATCGCATTCTGCATCCAATGCTGGATACGCTGTTCGACGAAAAAATCGGCGGCTCGTTCCACTTCACTCCCGGCAACGCCTACGACGAAGCGGACAATGGCAACCGCAGTCGAGTCCATTGGGATCTTGTTTTAATCCAACGTGCAGACTACGGCGGCGGAGAGATTTCCTTCGATGGCGAGGTGATTCGACGCGACGGATTCTTTCTACCAGCCGATTTGCAGCCACTGAATGAGGGTCTTCCGAAGTCGAGTTGACGTCGCCGGACTCGTGAGAATTCCGCAGCGTTTCTGAACATTTTATTAGGACTAGTCAGACTCATGAAACGACGAACGTTCCTTCAGACCACGATGGTGGCAACAATTGCGACTCAGCTTGGGGCCGCTGCAAAACGGTCGCCGCGCATTCTTTTACGGTCGTCATGGCAGGTCGTGAATATTGGCGACATCGCGCACACGCCGGGAGTCCTGGCGTTGATCGAAAAGCATATTCCGGAAGCGGAAGTTGTTCTCTGGGCTTCGGGAGATTTGTCTGCTGAAGTTGCGGCGATGGAACATCAGCGATTTCCACAACTTAACGTGTCCCATCATGGGATTTGCTCCCGATGGTGCCTTCGCGTGCGACCTGTGTGATGACATAAAGGCCGCTGAATTCCTCCAGGCGAATGACCTGAACGACGGCAAATTCCTGTGTTGCCTGACTCGATTACGATACACGCCGTACTGGACAATACCCCGCAAGAATCGACCTTTCGATGCCGACCGACATGCACATAACGAAGCCATGAAACAGCAAGACCATGCTCCCATCCGAGAAGCCATTGTGCGGGTCATACGCGAAACAGACCTGAAGGTGCTGCTTTGTCCAGAAGACATGACGCAAATGGCCGTTGGTAAAGAATTGCTTTAAGACAAGCTGCCAGACGACGTGAAAGCGCGTGTCGTTTGGCGGGATAAATTCTGAGAGAGGAAAGGGGGGAGGGGGGGAGGGGACGCAGCTCATTTCTGAATCAATGAGCTGCGTCCCCTGCCCCCCATCGCCTGCCCCCGATCGAATCGAGAATAGAAATGCAGCAAAAACAGGGTGGGGCCCGCGAGCCACGCAAGCGCCGACCCACCGCTGGAGTACAGGCTTTAGCCGCCTGCGTTTTTTGCCCTGGCGGGACGAGCGATTGCCATGCCGCGTCGTCGCGATTTACGCTCCCGATGAATGAGTCCAATTGCGATCGCCAGTCCGAGAAGTGCAGCGCTGGAGGGTTCCGGAACGGCAGTCGCGCTGGCCACCGTGATCGTGCCAGAGGTACTGGTGAATGGCACGAGATTGTCCGGGTAGCCCGGGTCCAGAGGATCGGCCAAAAGCTGATCTCTCAGGAATTCGGCTGACAGCACTTCAATCGAGTAACTGCCGGCAGCCACGCCCTTCAGATTCAGGCGGAAGAGCAGTTGGTCGGTACCCGAAAGCGTCACAGGAATGAAGTCGAAAGTGGCGTCATAACCAATGTACGTGTCGTCTCCAATGACGGTCCCGACACTTTGAGATGTCACAAAAGACAAACTGTTTCCGTGGAAGACATAGGTAAGATCAGTCAGTTGAGCATCCTGTTGCATCGCCGGAGGCGAAAACGTTACGCCACCAGCGGGTGAGAGACCCAGTGGTGTCAGTGTGAATTCGACCAGAAATGAATCGAGCACGTCAGAGGCATTGCTGTGAATCAGGACATCCAGCGTCCCTGAAGATCCGGCCACGAGCGGTGAAGGACTGGATGTCGCAAACGACAACATGATTGCTGCCGACGAAAACGAACTTCCGAAGCTGGCGAACGACACGATCACACTCAACACGGCGAAATTGAATTTCATGGGGGAACAACCTGAGAGGGTAGAAGATTTCGAGCGCAGCTCGCTTTGGGTCAAGGTCTTTCAACGATTGTTAGTCATCCCGGAACAGACCACCTTTCAGTTTTCGACCGACGGCACGGCTCAACAGCGACGTGTCAAAGATGTTGACAATTCCGTCCCCATTCACATCTGATTCCGCCGTTGCGGTACCCGAGGCCGAAAGCACCTGAGATTTGTCGATAGAACTGACGACGCCGTCACCATTGACATCACCCAGCAAGCGATGAAAGTACTTTTTCGACTCGAATACTCCGTCGCCGTCCATGTCAACGGCCAGTTCGTAGTAGCCATCCCCTGCGTTGGAATTCCGGTTACCTCCAATGCCCTGACTTCCGAAGTCGAAACGAATCTGATTTCCCACGACTGCGCGAGTCGGCAGACTCATTAATGAACCGTTCTGTCCGTTCAGATCAAAACGCGTCAGCTGCAGGCGATTCTGATTAATCAGATCCATCAGTCCGCTCGACTGATCAAACACGACATCCAGCGTTCTAAGAAATGATCGTTGAGTCTGTCCATCCTGAACATCGATCCCATTCAGTTCCGTCACGTTGGTAACACTGATGGTGAATATCTGCTCTGCAAATAAACCGCCCTGATCGGTGCTGCGGATTCGGACGGAATAGCTGTTCTTCACTTCGTAGTCGAAGCGGACCTTGGTTGTCAGAGTCGCTCCGTTCAACTCGAAGTCGGCATTGTCCACATCGCCGACACCAGACACCAAAGTGTAAGTGAACGTATTTGCTGCATCGGGATCCGTCGTACTGAGCGATCCGACTGGTGTACCCGGAGGCATGTTTTCCGCGACAGACGTCTGATCCAGAACCAAATCGATCGGAGCCTCATTGATGTCGGAGTACAGCGTCAGACTTGTTTCGTCATAGACGGCTTCAAAGATCCTGGTATCCGCGACCGAAAGTCCGTTGATCGCTGCGAATATTCCGCTGCGACTGGCGAAACGCAGGATCGAATAACTTTGTCCCTCCTCGGGTACGTAGCTGTTGACGAGGCGGACATTCAGTGTGCCGTCGAGCAACGCTGCGCCCGTACTTACAAGTCGGCCGAACAGTCCGCTGGTCGGCGTACCACCGATTTCCACGGTCAGTGAACCGTCGCCGTGCTGCGCGAATGCACCATTGGTCGTGACTGTGCTTGCGGTGCCGATCGACAGGGAGCCTTCGTTGGCAAATGATCCGGAGGTCGTTAATCCGGCCCCGTTGCGAAGGATCAGAACTCCTGCTGCGGCGTTGCTCGACAGGTTGGCCAATGCACTTGTGCCGGACAGTTCTCGCGTCAGACGGGCTCCAGCACCGTCAAGGATCAGTCTCGCCGAGTTGGTCGTGATGTCGGCCCCCGTAATTCGGAGCGTGCTGTTGCCAATCGCCTGCCAGGTGCCGCCCGTCAGTGTCCCGGCGAGATAGTTGCCGGAGTTGTGGACCACCAGTGTCCCACCCGCTGCTTCAAGCAGACCATTGGCAGCGTTTGTGAACACGTTGCCGGGGTTGCCCACACTGATCTGACCGCCGGCATCTGCACGAATTGTCGCCTGATTGGTGATACTTCCGGACCCGCCCATGCCAATCACACTGGAGTGTGCGTCAGCCCGATGGATCATCAGCCCCGGTCCGAAGGTGATGTGGTTGAAAGTCACGATATTGCCAAACGCGCCCTGCAGCCGAATCTCACCCTCTCCGCCCACGGTTTGATCACCGACCAGATTGAGTTGTTTGTTGGCGAGTTGCACGATTGAGCCGTTGATGAACGTCAGACCGCCTTTCACGAACGAATTATCAACGATTTGAACGAAGGCTGTTGCATCAGGTTCGCCGCTGCTGTCGCCGAGTGACAGACGGTCGAGCGTGCCAGTTGCAACCGCCAGCATCGCTCCGCCGGCTGTGACGAGCGAACCACCTCGCAGTGTTCCGCTGGCATTCAGATTCCACGAACCTGTGTCGGCATCCAACGTGAAAACCCTGCCAGTGTTGTCCAGAACGCCGACAACATTGATCGTGCCGGCAGTGCGGCTGATCGGGCCAATTCCTGCGGTTGTGAAGCTGCCGCCCAGGTTGATTGTTGAATTGTTGACAACGATCTGGCCTGTGCTGGACCATGCGGTCGTGAGACTCAGCGTTCCTCCGTCGGCGGCCAGTACACCGCCGACGCCATTGATGAATGTGCCGGCGGCCGTTGCCGTTATACGAATCCGTCCACCGGCATCAGAGCGGATTGTCGCGTGATTCGTAATGCTCCCGCCAATCATAAAGATATCCGTGCTGGCGGCATCCACACGATGCATCGTCAGTCCGGAACCAAAAGTGGTATGGCCGGACGTGTTGATCTGAGCCGCTGAGCCACCGGATGCCTTGAATCGGATCTCACCCTCGCCGCTCAGCGTCTGGCCACCAAACAGATTCATGTGATTATTCAGCAGGAGCGATGATCCGTTGGCGAACGTCAGCCCACCGGTGACCGTGATTGAACCACCGTTGACCTGAACACTGGCGGACAACGGAATCCCACCGACCGTGGCACCAAGTGTTACGTCGTCAAAGATGGCATTCGCGGCTGTAAAGCCTGCATCACCATCCGCGATCACCGTCGCACTGCGCAGAATTCCGCCGGTCATGGTAAACGTTGCGGCGTTCTGCAACAGCAGGTTGCCGGTCACGATCAACGTGCCGCCTGACATCGTAAACGGAGCGTTGATCGTCAGGCTCTGGACGCTGTGGGTTCCGGAAAGATGTGTGACGGTGATCCCTGCGGCAACATCAATAATCACCTCATCACCCGCTGCGGGCACACGATTCAGCATGTTCTCGTCGAGCCAGTTGGCAGCCGTGTTCCAGTCTCCTGAGCTACCGATCCAGTTGATGCCGCGATCGCTGATCGTCAACGTAAAATCGACCGAATCATCCGGAGAGCCGCCGATCGTGGCGTCATCCACATGGACAGTCATGGCGTAGCTGATCTTCGTCTCAAAGTCGAGTACTGTTCCTGCTTTCAGATACAGGGTGGTTCCATCGAGTTCAAAGAAATCAGCGTCTGCTCCCGAAAGAGTCAGACTGTTTATTCCGAGACCATCATCGGTGATGATCACGTCCGCCATTTTGATTCGAGTGACCGTACTTGTGTTTTCCGGCAGAAAGAGAATCGGGTTCGCGAGCCCAAGGAGGGGAGCTTCGGTCACTACATTCGGGCCGGTTTCGAAGCCGCTGTAACTGAGCGTCCTGAGGTTCGTGCTGGTGACGCTGCCGCTGGCTTCTGAGCCGTTAATGACATAGTCCTGCGCGGACTCCAGCAGCAAATTCAGCGTATCGCCGGGCGTCGTGGTGGGGCTATTGCCGACGATGTGGACGGTGGCGTTGGCTAAAGGCTGTGCATACACGACATCGGAGCCCGTGCCGAGTGTGAGCAACATGTCGGTGATGTTGAAGAACTCCACCGACCCGCCAGGTCCAAAGAGTTTATCACCCGGCCTGGCACCAATCGTTGACGCATCCAGATGCATGGTCCTGGAAGTGGACTGTGCCGAAGCCGAAACGATCACTCTCCCGCCCCCCAGCAGAGTGGGTGTGCCTGCGTCGAAGGTGATTTTTCCGAACAGCAGGGAAAGGGACGTCAAACCCGTGCCCAGTCCAATCGATCCTGGCTGGAAGATGTCATATCCGCCGGCCCCGTTGAAAATCGTGTGCGTACCACCGGCCGCGCTGGGGGCCAGGAATGTGTCACCGCCTGGACCGGCATTGACGGTCATTTCTTCAGTCGTATTTTCAATAAGCCTGAGATCCCCGCAGAACGCGCGGGTGGCATAAATACTTCCGCTGATCCGCGAGTACGTCCAATCGCCAATATCTACCGTATTGTTGACATTGATCCGGTCGAACCCCGTCCCGCCACTGAAAATGAATTGGGTAGAGCTGTTGAGGAAGGCCAGGCTGTTGCCTCCGAAATTGAGCGTGTCGTCACCGGGACCGCCGCTTACGGCCACTGCTGTCCCGACAGAATACTCGCGGAGCGTAAACACGTCATTGCCCGAGCCACCGATGAGTGTGATCTGGTCAAGGCTGGCGGTGGTAATGGTTTCTGTCGCGAGACCACGAGCGATCTGAAGCGTGTTTGAGCCGATTGTATAGCGTTCGTCGGTGGAAAGTGCGCTGGAGTCGTAAGTGAAGGTATCGATTCCCTGATTACCGTCGATTGCCAGGTGTTCGAACGTGTATCCGCTCGGCTGGGGCACCAGCCGAAACGTGTCATTGCCTGCCCCGCCGTTGATCTTGACGGTACCGAAGGCCTGGCCGGCACTGAAGACATTAAAGAGGTTGTCGCCCGCGTTGCCGTTGTAGACTGTCGAATTGATATTGGAGAAGCCGAAGATGTTGTGATTGTCGGCGCCGAACCGGGGAGTGAAGAAGCCGCCGTTGTATCCGTGTGAGATGTCAAAGCCGGTGGCGAGCGGTTGGTTCACGTCCATGTAGTTAAAACCGCCGCCGCCATCCATCGACACACTGCCGACTCCGCCGATGGCCGCGTCGTTGATCGTAAACCTGTCGCCGCCGTCACCGCCGATGAGTGTCACCGGCAATGAAAAGAATACGGGAGTTTGAAAACCCAGTATGAAGTGGTTACTCCCGGAGCCGCCGTTGATATTCAGACTTTTACCGATCACCGTTTGAAAGGTGAATTCATCATTGCCGGTCCCCCCGAGAATACCGACTGACTCGAAATTGCTCATGGCCAGCGGAATGATGCCGCCAAACAGCACTTCTCCGTTGCGGATATCCCAGATGCGACTCGTCGCGTCGAGATGGTTGTCGAAAATGATCGTGTCATTTCCATTGCCGCCGTCGTAGTTTTGCGGCTGGAACCCAGTGAGATTGCCGCCGCCGACTATGTAAGTGTCCGGTCCGTCGTTGCCATAAGCCTCGACGTTAGGGAAAACGCCGTTGGCGATCTCGATCGTGTTGGCACCGGAACCGCAGTTGAGCACAATCCGATCGAGGTTCGAGTAGTTCAAACCCCCGAACGAGTGATTTCGTGTGACGGAAGAGGCGGTCACAGTGAAAATGGAATCCGTCGATCCTCCCTGGTCA
>JBDNFT010001175.1:0-3631 GCA_041689695.1 Planctomycetaceae bacterium
ATCGTCCTGTCGTTGGTGTATAACGTTCATTCCAAGTTCCCCCCTCATCCGGCCTCCGGCCACCTACTCCCCCGATCTCGGGGGAGAAGGGACTCCCGATACCTGCCTTCGAAGGACCTCATTTCGGACAGTGTGAAGTGTGAACGAATTATGCCATACAACTTGTGCATGGGTGCTTACACATCGTACGGTCACTTTGTCGCTACCGGATGCAGTTCGCGGACGCCGTTCTTCAGGCTGTAAAGTTGCTTCACTTCTTCATCGCTCAACACACGATTGAACACGGCCAGATCATCCATGTGTCCGACGTAGGACGCACCCAGCACAAGCAGTACCTGCGACGGATCCCAGCCGAAAGTCAGATCCCAGTTCTCAATCGCCCCCTGCAGTTTGCCGTTCAAATACAAACGACCGGCCTTTTTTTCGCTCTTGTTATTGATGTTTTCAACAGTAAAAACAACATGCGTCCATGCCTCACGGGAAAACGGAGGACGATCAACCTGCACCATGGGGCGTTTGTCGAACGGGATATCCGCCCAGGCAACGTTGTCCGGGTTCCAGATCTGAAACAGCGGGCGTATGGCATAACGGAAATAACGCGGCGTTTCGTCCTTCGAAAATTCGAGGAAAATAAATCCCTTTTTTCCGTCGTCGCCAACAATCTGCACTGGATCGCAATAGCCGGGCTCAAGGTCTAAATCCGGATTCAGTCGCAGCCAGACAGAAACCGTAGTGTTCCAATTGCTGTCGTTGTAACCAAGGACACCAGAGTCTTTGAATGCTGGCTGGAAACTACTCTTCTTTGTGAAATGCAGAGCGCCACCAAAACGCCCGTCCTCAGGAAGAAGTTTTGCATCCTCATTCGCTTCCGCGCGCTGCACCTCCGCGCCTTTCTTGATGTAACATGTTCGGTCGCCGCGAGAGAAATCAGCGTCCAGCCCTTTGTCAAATGAAGCATGCAGCGTCAGGGCCGCCGACAGATTGCCTCGAAGACTTCGCGAAAGTTTTGGATCGGCGGCACGCATGATAGCGGCCAGATACTTCGCCGTTTCATCGGCAATGACGTTGTAGCCTGCGAGGTTCGGATGTCGGTCGCCGTACCATCCTGGCAGATGTCCCAAAATCCCATCAAGTTCATTTGCCATAACAACGACACTTGGCCCATTCATGAATGACTTCACCATCGCGTGAAATTTTTCCGGCACTTTTTCCAAAGGATAGCGACGATAGTTCAGCATGTTTGGCCCATTCGCTAATTCGGCCGAGTAGCGAGGATAAATGTCGAAGACGTTAAGCTTTTCTTTCTCCGCTACTTGCCTGACCAGATCATTGATTTCCTTGCAGCCTTCTTCGTTCGAATACGGAATCACGGTCATAGGAATCAACAATGCCTGAGGATGATCCTTGCGAAGGCGGTCAATGAGCTCATGAAAGTGCTTCGGGAATTCCTCCGGGAAATTTTCTACTCGTGCGCGATCATTCAGGCCGTAGCGAATGAAGATGTAGTCGAGCCCCGGAAGCTTGGCGACATCGCGATCGTAGCGACCGGAATCGATCAAGCGGCGAATGTATTCACCGCTGAGACCTGAGTTAATAAAATGGCTTGGCGGAAGATCTTCTTCAGCGGCAAGCAACTGTTCAAGCATTGATTCCAGATGCGGTCCTTCCGGTTTGATCAGCCTGGGAATGCTGCCTTCCGTTGTGCTGTCACCCAGTAGAAGGATCTGAACTTTCCCTTCATGCTCCGCCCTGACATCTGAAACTATCAGGCAGAACAGAATCAAGGCAGAAACAAATCGAACGCTTGATCGTGCGAAATTCCAGGCGGTCATATCTTTCATGGCAAATTCCAATAGCAAAGGAAGCGACAGAAGTGACAATGGTGTGTTTCGCTACGCCCCACACACCCTACAAGTAGTTGAAAATTTCCAGCTCGGCACTGCCCGCAGGAACCAGACCAATCGATTGAGCCCGCGTGGACAATTGCCGCAGAGCGTTCTTGCCAACATCTCCGAGATTGGTGGTCCAATCATTAACGTACAAATCAACGTGTTTCATCAGAACGTCGTCTTCAAACTCCTGCGCGTATTTGCGCATCGTGGGCAGCGGAAGATTGCGGTCAGAAAGGGAAAGTTGAAGGGAATCGTGAATGACGGCTTGAACATTTGCAATTGTCTCGGGATCCAAAGTACGGCGAGCGATAATTCCACCAAGCGGAAGAGGGCAGGACGTTTCCTGTTCCCAGCGTGTGCCGAGGTCTTCGACGAGTCCTAGTCCTTCGTTCTGCCAGGTAAATCGGCCTTCATGGATACAGACACCAAAGTCGGCTTTGCCATGTTTCAGGTCCGGCATAATGTCCGAAAACACAACGTGGCGGACCAAAGTTGTGTGCGCATGGAATAACTGAAACAGCAGCGCAGCAGTCGTATGCTGACCGGGGCACAACGTTACTTGGGGGCACAGGGTCACCTGATTGTTATTTTCTGGTCGCTCGCCCGCACAAGCAGACAATAACAACGGCCCGACACCAAAGCCCAAAGCGGAACCGGAAGGCAGCACAACAGTCTTGTCCGCAAGCAGCAACGCTGCATGGAAGCTGGTCTTGGCAACGTCAAAATCTCCCAGGAACAGGCGATCATTCAACTGCTGAATGTCGATCAACTCGATATCAAACGTCAGGCCGCGCCAATCGACACTGTGAGTCATCAGACCGTGAAAGGCAAACGTATCGTTCGGACAAGTGGAAATGCCGAGATGAATTCTGGTCACTCTAAAATCCTTAACACGACAAGTTCCGCCGCCGCCTTCAACGCAGCCTCGACGTCCCAGTTGGCCTTGTTTCGGTCTCCCGCGATGTTGGAGATTCCTCGAATAACGATAAGCGGAATTCTGGCAAGTTTACACGCCATCGCCACGGAAAATGCCTCCATGTCTTCTGCAACCGCCTCTGGGAATTTCTTCAACCGTTCCGCCACGTCGGATGGACTTGCCGACGCCGAACAAACAGTCAGTAACATCCCGCTGGAAGCGACCGCAGGGCTGGTTCCCTCTAATTCGATCACGTCCGTGAATGAATCGCCGGATTGCGGATCCGTGAACTGACTCCAGCCAAGTTCACCTGCCGTTCTAAACTCCGAACCGCCGCCCGCCCCGACACCGTAACAGCCAATTCTTGAATAACATTCCGCGGTCCCGATGGCAGCAGTGTTGGCATCAAAACTACCAGCAATTCCGACAAGGATAACCTTGTCGGGCATGTGTTTCGTCAACAACTGAGCAGCAATGATCCCGGATGCAAACGGCCCAAAGCCACAGACCGCGAGTGCGCCATCAGCAGCCCTGACAGCATTCTCGAACAAGGGCTGCAGATACTGCAATTCGAAAGACGTGGGAACCAGCAAAAAAGTTCGTGTCATTTCGTAGTTCGATTCGATCCGGTTCATGAACTCATTGGTCTATTTGTAGTTAACGTACATTGACTGTCAAAATTTGGCAGCAGTGACGGCCGAATCGTTTTGTAACAGTTTGTCAGAGAATTTAGTAACCGATGCGGATCGATTCATTTCACTTTTTAACCGTAAATCGCAGTTTCTGACACGAGAGCGCAGAGAGCGCAGAGAGAGCAGAGAAT
>JBDNFT010001176.1:0-2221 GCA_041689695.1 Planctomycetaceae bacterium
TAGGCAACATTTGATCTCGCCCCGTGCCAGCTCGCCTGGCACGAGCGGAAGATTTGTAGTTAGCCAGCAGGAACGAACACGAGGCCGCCCCGGTTGGCTTGTCCAACCGGAACGGAAAGTTTTGCACAATGAAACATGATGCACCGCAACGAAACTTGGCTTCCTGCCAGGCAAGCAGGCTGTCGATTTAGTCCAAAATCTCGATTGTACACTGCATGTTCACTATTTTAAAAGTGGCGTTTTAAGCGTTCAGAACGCATAGATATGCGATCAAAAGTGATTTGCAGCGATATAAGCGACCTCGATTATCTTAAATCGACATTTTGCAAGCCGGCAAGGGGCGGATGAACTGAGCAGCCGATTTCCCGCGCTGCACCGGCCGGGTATGCCTGGGACATATTACCTCGAACCTGCGGAGTCCGGATGTATCGGCCTGACGCGTATCGATGCTGGCCACAGCGGTCGCTGGGATCGCATTATGCAGTCGGTGCGGGACGACATTGCGCTGCATCGCAGGCTGCCCGGATTTCGACAAATGATCCAGTCGCGCCGCTGTGAGATCACTGTACTGACAGTTCTGCCAGCCAAAGCCGAACGCATTGCCACCGCAATCCAGGCACTTCCCGAAGTGAAGCACGTTCCGGTGCATGTTGTGGCTCAGCCGGAACTGCTGCCTCTCATTCATTCGAGCCATGGAACGGAACATTCAACAGCAGCTCGATCGTCACGATCAACGCGGAAGCACATGTCCAATTCCTGAACCAAACCAGAAAGGAGATTTTAAAAGTTTCGACTCCCTCATTATGGGTTTCATCGCTCCTGACCCTGGAGCAAGGAAAAACAACGGGCAGTGGATCTGAGTTACCACGGGTGGATCTGACGTTCTTCTGAACGCAGCCTGCCGAATCGCTGGACGTCACCAGCATGAACAAGTCTCGCTCGCAAAGTGAGCAGAGGTTGAACTCAGGTTTTGAGTTGGTTTTAGGGTTGTCTCAGGACAACCCAACTTCGACGCTGTTGTGAGTATCACGACAGCAAACAACATATGACACTCACAGTGTTTGGAATTCGATTTCCACTCGGACAGCTCGTCATCACTCGTGGAGCGTATGACAAGCTGTCAGAATTGGATGTGAACAAGGCCATCAATCGCCACGTAATTGGTGACTGGGGCGAATTGGATGAACGTGATCGAGAAGAAAATGACCTCGCCGTAGATCACGGCGGACGATTGGTGTCTCGATACAACTCCCGGACAGGAACCGTGTTCTGGATCATTACAGAATACGACCGATCCGTCACAACCATTCTGTTACCGCTGGAATACTGATTCCACTCGATCGGTTTTTGTTACAGGTTTTACACCTGGTTTTAACCGACTGATTCGTCAGTCGGTTCTCCTTGCGGAGTGTTTCGCCCGGATTGCTTACGCAATGCGGGCGGGACACGATGACCGCGCATCGGATCTCTCTGTCACAGATCGCGGAACAACGCGGAACAACAAGGAGACACTATGAACGAGCAACAAGAACAGTTGAATCGACCTTATCCACCCCCAGTGTTCTGGATCGGCAATGGCTTAAGCATTCCGTCAACGTCGTCGATGCCTTCATCGAGACGGCCCTTGAAAAAGGGTGGATGGATGAGATCGCCAATTAGTCGATTCGAACACACCGGGTATGAAGAGAGTGACAGCTTCTCATACCCCCTTTTTCAGGCGTTGACGCCACTCGACATTGACGGGATTCGCATGACACCAATACCACTTCAGATCCAACAACAACCATTCAGTCCAAAGCCCATGATGCTTGTCGGTGCGGGGCCACTGACGTCCGCCATCTGGAAACTTGGAAACGAAGAGTCCGGCTGGCGATACCGCTTCAACGTAGTGCGGCAATCAGTCTCGAATGGCGGTTCTGCGCGAAATGAAGTGCGCGACATAGAAATGGCGGACTCCGGGCGCGTTGATCCGTGCGTGTGGCGTTCAAATACTGCGATTCGGCCCAACGGGCCTCGGCAAGTCAGCCTGGGGCAACGCCCCGGGGTTCAACGCCACCAACGCTTTTTGCCCTGAAAGGGCAACGCAGACCCACTATTGCGGAACCCTGTCAGGGTTCGTGTTCAGACGGAACATCAACCTGGGGCGGCGTTCATCCGCATTCGCGGATTCTCTTGCCCCAGGCTGATATGCGCGAGCCTTTCAGGCTCCATCGCAGCACCA
>JBDNFT010001177.1:0-2782 GCA_041689695.1 Planctomycetaceae bacterium
AACCCTGAAAGGCCGAACGATGGCGTTTCACTTGTTGAGAACGAAGACGAATTGCGAGCGGTTGGACTGATTAGGTCTCTGAAGGATCAGGGGTACTCATTGCGAGCGATCGCGGCGGAACTGGACGAACAAAAGATTCCAACGAAAGACGGGAAGGGCAAATGGCAGCACACGACCGTGAAAAGCATTCTCGCCAGAGTCTGAGGAATTCCCCGGAGTTCCGGGAACTGGCGGAACTGATGACCGGCATCGCTCCCGATCGGCGGGGCGATGCTTTCGAGATGGCAGAAACGCGGGATACCAACGATGTCAAAGAAGAAACCACAAAGAACGACACTTCCGGAGGGGCTCCGGCAAGCAGTGCGGAATTCGGGAAAGACGTCCTACCAACTGAATGAAGAAACCGGAGTCAATCACGGAGTGATTCTGAGGTTCCTGAAGGGCGAACGGGATATTCGGATGGAGACTGCTGAAAAACTTGCGGCGGCTGTGGGGCTTACTGTCAAGGTGCCAGCAGCAAAGAAGAAAAAGGCTGACTGATGACCTTTGGGCGGTCGTGGTTGACCATGTGCTAAAACACTACGGTTTTGATAGGGGCGGGAATAATGGCAAGCGTAGGCAAAGACTCGAAGGGTTATCGTGTTCGGTTTGTAATGCCGGAAGGAACGAACAAAACAATCCGGCTTTCAGGCTTCAACAAATCGAAGTCTGAGGATATCGCCCGACACATCGAAGAACTTGTTGCAGCGAAAGCATCCGGCAGCGCGATTGATCGGGCAACGTCGAACTGGCTGGCAAAGATCGGTCAGCAAGTTCACGACAAGTTGAGCAACGCCGGATTGGTTGAACAACGGGCATCATCGATGCTGACTGAGTTCATGGTGGAATTCATTGCAGATGGTAAGACATCAGACGGCAGGCCAGCGGCTGAGAATACTGTTCGAAAGTGGAAACAGGCTCAACAGGTTCTCAATGAATTCTTCGGGAATAGGAACCTCCGCGAAATCACCCACGATGATGCTGTGAAGTTCCGTAGATGGCTGGACACGCAGGCCCGAAGCGAGAACGGCAAGCGGATTCACGTTTGCGTTGCAAAAACATTATTCAACTCTGCAAAACGTCGAAAGCTGGTTGACGAAAACCCGTTCGAGTTTCAGAAGTCGTCTTGTGTTCTCGACCGTTCACGGGATTTCTTTCTGACAAGGGCGAACGCGACGAAGATAATCGACGCCTGTCCTGACAATCAATGGCGGCTGATTTTCTCCCTTTGGCGTTTCGCTGCATTGCGGAAAATGGAGATCTTTCAACTACGCTGGGAGAACATCCTTTGGGATCAAGGCCGAATGCTGGTCACCATTCCAAAGACAAAGCACCATGAAGGCAAGGGAGGCCGGTTCGTGCCGATTGGCGATATCCTGCCTTGGCTGGAGAAAGCCTTTGACGAAGCGCCTGAAGGTTCACAGCGAGTGATTACGCGGTTCACCGAAACCAATGTGAATCTGGCGAAGCCGTTCGAGAAGATCATTGAGGCGGCTGGTTTGACAGTGTGGCCAAAGCTGATTCAGAATCTTCGAGCATCCTGCGAAACCGATTGGCTTGACGCTGGCAATCCCGCCCACGTTGTAGCGCGATGGGTAGGCCACAGCGTAAAAGTTCAGAACAATCACTACGCGCAGGTTGATGACCATCACTTCGAACAGTTCAACGAACGAGCCAAGGCGAATCCGATTCAAGCGGCGGCAAAACCTGTTGAACCGGTTGCCAATTCTTCCAATGACTCGCTGGTGGCCATCCAGGTGGACAGTGAGATACGCGAAATGGAGAAAACTGGCGAACCTTCGAAAAAAAAGCCCGGACAGAAAACCAATGTTTTTCCTAGTTCTGCGGATGAATTCGCTCCAGTGCGTGCAGATCGATTGTCCCGGACAGGAGTCGAACCTGTAACCTTCGCCTTCGGAGGGCGACGCTCTATCCAATTGAGCTACCGAGACTTGTAGGAAAAATACTGGGTTTATGTGATTTAAGGCAGCGTTTTGTTTGCTGACTACACCCGACGCTACACCTGAAAGCCAAACTCATGACGGAATCAAAAACGGCTACACCCGGCAAAACATATCCAGAATATCTGCTCTTTGCACATGCTGTCGGCCAATGGGCAAAGAAAATAAAGGGGAAACTCTGGTACTTCGGTGTCTGGTCCGACTCTGAAGCTGTGTTCGCGAAGTATCTCGACGAAGTCGATGAAATTCAAGCGGGTTGAGATCCCCGGAAAACGGGTGTCGTCGGGGTGTCGCCCGCTGAGTTGACGGGGTATAACCTTTGACTGATCTTTGCCGCGAAGTTGCGTACCGTTCGCCGCCACAGTTTTGGACACGCCAGCGTCACTCACGACTGCATACATGCAGATCGCACTGCACTCGATGCCAGCATGCGGTTTCAGTGATGTGACGTTATTGCAAAACGTACGGTTCCGATGCATCAGAGTTTGACGACTCACGACTGGCCCCATGGACCCAAGTATCTCCAGGACGAGCATGGCATCGACGAAGGCGGGGCTATTTTCGCACACTCTTGATTCCATGGCAAAACTGAGCGGCGGAAGTAGGATTGCCCAGGAAGGTCCTGTAGTATTCAACGCCGTTCCGGAATTGTACTGCGAGAATCATCGCCCCAGTCCCCACTGAACGTCCATGAACCAGCAAAAACTGTCCTCCTTCATCTGGTCCGTCGCAGACCTCCTGCGCGGCGACTACAAGCAATCCGACTACGGCAAGGTCATTCT
>JBDNFT010001178.1:0-3844 GCA_041689695.1 Planctomycetaceae bacterium
CCTTGTTCCGAGGCTCCAGCCTCGGAACTCAATGCCCTGGAGGCTCCAGCCTCCCGAAAAACCCGTCGAGGCGGGAGCCTCAGAAGCAGTGCGTTCCAAGGCGGAAGCCTTGGAACGAGAGTGAGGCAACATCGAATCCTTTACTTCGTGCTACGGTGTTGTCGGAAGAGCCATGGAATCAGACCATCATTGTCTTCGCAAGCTGGCGTCCATGAATTGTGTCCGACTCCAGGGAGTTCAATGAACGTTGGATGTCCACCGGCTTCCGTCAGTGCCTTCACCACGCTTCGACTGCGATCAACGTTTACCACGTTATCGATGCTGCCGTGAACGATCCACAATGGCTTGTCTTTGAGAATGCCGACCTTCGCAGGATCGGCAGCGCCGCAGATAGGAGCGATCGCTGCGAACCAGTCGGGATGGCGGATTGCCAAATCGTAGGAGCCAAATCCTCCCATGGACAATCCGGTCAGGTAGATGCGGTCCGAATCGACAGCTTCATCTTTCAGAATTGCCTTAATCATTTCGATCACTGTTTGAAGTTGTTCGCTGGGATTTTCTTCCATTGTCGGATCTTCCGGGATGTTCCAATCAAAATTCATCCAGCGATGTTCGTCGCGACACTGCGGGGCCAGCACGAAACAAGGAAATCGTTCGCGGTAGCGCGATTGGGCCATCTGCGTCGGAAGGTACGTCAACTGTTTCTGATTGTCGTTACCACGCTCGCCGGCACCGTGCAGGAATATGACGAGCGGATATTTTCTGTCGGGTTCAATCGCAGCTGGCTTCATCAGTCGATAGTGGAATTCCTCGTCATTGTATTCGCCTCCGGTGAAACGAATAGTTTTGTCTTCGTAGACGTTAAGTGGATCAACCTTTGCGGCGTCCGCTGCAGCCGCCTTTCCAACCACATGATCTCGCCATAGCCAGACCAGCGATTCCGGAAGAATCACACCACCATGCTTGCCACTGTGTTTGCCTGTGCCGCCGACAAATTTGAAATCATATTCTTTAAACTTCAGTGCCTTTTCCATCTGCAGATTTGCAAGCCACCAGTTACCGTGTTCGTTGTCGAGATCATTCTCGCCGTCCTGCAGGAAGACACGGATGGGTTTGCGATCGGTCTTTCGAATCATGGCTTCGTAGTTGTGACCGCCTCGAATGTTCGTAAAGCTGCCGACATGGCTAAGGACTTTGCTGAACCATTCCGGATGTTCCCATGCCGCTGTGAATGCACAAATACCACCGCTGGAAATTCCGCAAATCGCGCGGTCGTCTGGATTCGCGGAGATGTTGAGTTTTTGCTCCGTCATAATGTGAGGCAGCAGTTCTTTGACGACGAAGCGTGCATATTGGTCGCTAAGCGTGTCATATTCGAAGCTGCGATTGTTGGGTCGCCAGCGGTCTTCAGGGATCACGTCACCCTTGTGACCCGGACTGATGAATACGCCTATAGTCACCGGCATTACACCACGATGAATCAAATTGTCGAATACGATTGGTGCGCGGAATTGTCCTTGTTCATCGACATATGCGTGACCATCCTGAAAAACCATCAGGCACGCCGGTTGCGTACCGTCGTATTGTGCAGGAACGTAGACGAAGTATTCTCGCTTTGTGCCTTCGAAGATGGTGCTGGTCCATTCGTGCCTGGTGACGACACCTTTGGGAACTTCGTCGTGGCGTTCTGAATCCGGGCCGAGAACGTATTGAGCGTCACCATCAACAGGCTGCGCGACGGGTTCAGCATTGCTCGGAGCGAACACGGCCGTTGTGATGAGCATGGTGGCAATCTTTATGATGGTGGTCGAACGTCGAAGTCGATCCGGTTGTTTGCAAATCATCTCGTCTTCCGATTCGGTGTTTCAAGGGTTAAACGAATTGTGCGCAACAAAACAGCAGCCTGGTACACAGGCTGCTGCAGGATTGTTTCCCGGATGAAATTCGGGCGAGTGACTATTTCGCGTCGGTTTTCTTTTCTGCTTTTTCTTTTGATTTGTCTGTTTTCTTTTCAGCTTTTTCAGCTTTTGGTTTCTCTTTTGAGTCGCCGTCTTCTGTTTCAACTTTTACAGCGACATAGGCTTTCTTGAATGCCTTTTCTGCAAAGATCATTTCCAGCTTCTCATCCGCCGAAGCGCTCTGAACTGCGCCTTTGCACTTTTCGCAACAGAAGCGGACGGTCACATTACTCACGCGAGCGGATTGTTCCTTGTCGAGAGGGCCACCAGTCATCGGACACTTCTTCTGCACGAATTGCTTTGTCTGTGCGAGCTGATGATTGGCTTTGACTTCAAATTTTGCGGGCTCAGCTTCAAATGCGGCTTTGCACTTGTCGCAGCAGAAGTAAACCTGCTTCTCTTTGTATGCCGTGAACTGTTCTTTAACCGCAGCTTCACCGGAGACCGGGCACTTTGCAGTGAACTTGTCGTTGTCTGCTTCTTCAGACTTTTCTGAACCCTTGTTGTCGCCTTCTTTTTTGGCAGCAGACGTTTCTTTTTCTTTTTTCGCTGCAGGCTTTTCTGCGGCCTTGTCTTTTTCATCTGCGCTGGTTGCTGCAAGACAGCAAATGGACGCAATGGACAGGATCATTAACATGGACCATCGAATCATCAGTATGTCGCTCCTGATTAAAGGGTTGCCGTCATGGTGTCGAGCTCAACGAAGTGAAACTCGGTATGGCGGCGGAGGTAGGGTTTTCAAGCAACACAACTGTGGCCTATTCAGCAAAACTTGTCAACTACGGCTGTATTTCCTTTCTGCGAAATTTCGGGTCCCGGCGAATTGACGCCGGAGCAAGTTTTGTTGCTTGCGAATTGAGCGGAACGGCGGACAATCGTGGAGACGGCAGTTTTGACAACGTCTGCGAATTCGAACATAAATGACGCGAGGTTTTGCCATGACCACACTTTTTCCTTTCCGGCGATGTTGTTTTCGAATGCACATTCTGACAGTTGCATTCTGTCTTTTGATCAGCGGCAACGATTGTCTGGGGCAACATCATGCTGGTCATTTTTATCAATCCGGTTCGAGCGTTGGCGGATTCCGGACTTCCGGCACGGCAAACTTCGGCGGACCAGGCTTGATGCAGCAGTTTGGCGGCGGCACTAACAACTACGGCGGGTACAACGCTGCTGGGGCGTTTAATGGTCCGTATAACGGGCCGTTCAACTACAACTACGGCGGATTTGATGCGAATCGTCCATTGGGCGGCGTCTCGTTTGGAAATGGATTTGGCACAGCGACCTATTCGTCTCGCAATTTTGGCGTAACGACTTACGGACCAGGTAACAGTGGCTTTGGAGGTGTGAACTACGGGATTGGCTATGGATATCCCGCGATTTTTTCGACACCGATGTACAACTACTCTCCTTCAGTGTTCGGATATGGAACTGACATCTTTAGCCCGAATTTTCCTTCCGGAAACTACATCACCAACGGCTATGTTGGATATGTTCCCAATGGAGCATACG
The DNA here is from genome assembly GCA_041689695.1 of Planctomycetaceae bacterium. Classification (GTDB taxonomy): domain Bacteria; phylum Planctomycetota; class Planctomycetia; order Planctomycetales; family Planctomycetaceae; genus SXXK01. Next base: position 3,471 of record JBDNFT010001178.1, read on the forward strand.
ATCCCTGGTGCAATCCTGGTTTGCCTTATGCCGTGGGGATGAATTCGTATTTCCCCGGTGCCGGGATCGCTCCAACTGTGTTGATGTTGAATACGAACTTGAACGTTCAGCCAATGTTGAACATGCAGTCGTTTGCTCCTGCTGCAAGTTCATATCAAATGGTTGATCCTCGCATGATTGATGCCGTAGCTCCTGCGTTCGATCCGAACAGCGTTAATCCGAACGATGGTGGGAATTTCGAGGTTCCAATGCCACCGGAGCCTGGTGATATGCCACTGATTCCGAACGAGCCGCAACTGCCAGTTCAGCCGGACGGCGTCCCAGTGCTTAATGAGTTTCATGCGGTGCCCCGCGATCAAAGAACTTCTACACTC
>JBDNFT010001179.1:0-1429 GCA_041689695.1 Planctomycetaceae bacterium
ATGAAAACGGATGTAGAATTTTTTCCTGGCGTATGAACAATAAGTTGCGGGTGAGTGATGAATACATTGGCGTTCAATACATCGCGGGGTGGGCATGGAGATTTGTATTACGAGATCAGTCGTCGATCAGCAAATGAAAAGTGTGGTTGAAATCTCTGTGGTTATGCCCTGCCTGAACGAAGCAGAGACACTCGCCACTTGCATCCAGGAAGCGATGGCCGCGTTTCAGAGCAGCGGCATCGCGGGCGAAGTGGTGATTGCGGACAACGGCAGCACGGATGGTTCGCAGGCGATTGCCGTTTCGCTGGGGGCTCGAGTGGTGCAGGTTGCTGAGAAGGGTTATGGCAATGCTTTGATGGGCGGCATTGCGGCGGCTTCCGGCGAGTACATTGTGATGGCCGATTCCGATGCCAGCTACAACTTTGGCCATGTTCCCCGATTCGTCGAGAAGCTCCGCGAAGGCTATGACCTGGTCATGGGGAATCGGTTTCTGGGTGGCATCGAACCGGGTGCCATGCCGTGGAAACATCGCTGGATCGGCAATCCTGTTTTAAGTGGGATCGGAAAGCTCTTCTTTCAGTGTCCGGCCGGTGATTTTCATTGCGGTTTACGGGGCTTCACCAAAGAGGCTTACAACAGGATGGGACTATCGACGCCGGGTATGGAATTTGCCAGTGAAATGGTCATCAAGTCGACTCTGAATGGGTTGAAGATTGCGGAAATCCCAACCGTCCTTCGACCTGATGGGCGGTCGCGACCACCCCATTTACGAAGTTGGCGAGACGGCTGGCGGCATCTGCGCTTTATGCTGATCTTTTGTCCGCGCTGGTTGTTTGTGATTCCCGGTTTGACATTGTCGTTCGTGGGCATCGGGTTAATGCTGTTGCTGGTCTCCGCCGGGACGTTTCGCATGGGACCGACGGGGCAGATTGGCTTGAGCGTGAATACGATGCTGGCAGCGGGAGCCATGGTGTTGGTGGGATATCATATATTGTTGGCTGGTACGTTTACCCGCGCTCTCGGCACAATCATGGGGTCGCATCCTCGCAACGCCTTTCTGGATCGCTGGAGTGAGCGGTTGCCGATGGAATATGGTGTCGTCGCTGGCGGAATTCTAATACTCGTGGGAGTGATCCTGCTGGGACATGCGACATGGTATTGGCACAGTCGTGGCTACGGCGAACTTCCACGCGAGATCTCGGTACGTCAGGTCATTCCATCCGTCATCCTGACCAGCATTGGTGTGCAAACTGTGTTTGGCAGTTTTTTTCTCAGTGTGCTTTCGTATCTGCGTCGAACGCGGGTGTCAATTTGAGGGCCGTCCCTTTGACAGGGTTTGACACAAATCTGAATTGCAATGCTGTTCAGAACACGGCATCGGTCGATTCGCCGGAGTTGTTGGCGCTGCAGCGTGACACCGACGTTCGAC
>JBDNFT010001180.1:0-1966 GCA_041689695.1 Planctomycetaceae bacterium
ACTCAGTCGTACATCATTTCTCAACGGTCGGTCGCCTGAGTTTCATCAGTGGCGGTTGCCGTGTTCCACACGACATTCCGCCATTCATGCTGGCTGTTGGCAGCGACAATCCTGAACTGAAAACGATCAACATAGTGGGCATGCGACGAGCTGGAATTTCGAATGCCACGATCGAGGTCGTGAAAGAAGCATTCCGTCTGCTGTATCGACGCAATCGACCGTTGAATGAAGTTCAGGAACACTTCAGCGAATCGCTCGAAGGCGTGATTCCGATGGAACTGGCGTCGCTACTGACATTTGTTGAAAATCAACGTGCCGGTAAACTCGGACGAGCGCGTGAAGCTGTTCGCATTAAGGCCGCAGCATCTGAGGCACAGACACAACCTTCGCAGGATCGCAAAGCCGCATGAATCGCGTAAAGCTGGCAGTCATTGGTGTGGGTGCTTTGGGGCAGCATCATGCCCGTATTCTGTCAACCATGCCCGAAGTCGAATTGGTGGGTGTGGTGGATTCCCGCGAACAGCAGGGTCGCGACATCGCCTCAAAACACGGCACGCAATGGTTTTCGACACCGGATGAAATAATGTCGTTGGTGCAGGGCGTTGTCATCGCCGTGCCAACGATCTGCCATCATGAAGTCGGCATGCCGTTTTTGAACGCGGGCATTGCTGTACTGATGGAAAAGCCACTGGCGAATAGTCTTGAAGCGGCACAATCGCTGCACAGAATGGCCATGTTCCGACGCAGCGTGCTGCAGGTCGGACACGTCGAACGCTTTAATCCTGCATTTGAATTGATGCAGCAGAAGATTGATCGACCTCTCTACATCCGAGCCCAACGCGTCAGCCCGTATACATTTCGCTCAACAGATATCGGTGTCGTGCATGACCTGATGATTCACGACATCGATCTGGTACTTGCATTGACCGGCGAAGCCGTCGTGAGCGTCGAATCCTTTGGCGCGGTCACGTTTGGACCTCATGAAGACATGGCGATTGCTCGTCTGAAAACATCATCGGGCATTCTGGCGGACATCACCGCCAGCCGCATGAGTCCCGTGGCAGAACGTACGATTCAGGTGTTTTCAACCAACGGCTGCGTGACGGCTGATTTGAACAAACGCACGGTCAGTTGTTGGCAACCCGCCGCGCCGCTGGCTGCGAATCCTTGTCGAATCCAGGACATCATCGCAGCAACACCCGATCCACTAACACTCAAGAACGAAGTGTTTACCAAGTGGATTACTAACGAGACTCATCAGGCATCAAACGCTGACGCATTGACAGCAGAACTGAACGATTTTGTACATTGCATTCAGACGAATGGTCGGCCTCGAGTATCCGGCAAGGATGCCGTGAAAGCTCTGGAAGTTGCAGATCGCGTGCTCGAAGGCATGGCCAAGTGGTCGTGGCAGGATCAGAAACCAAATACCGCCGCATCAAAAGCAGCGTGAGGCGACGTTCGGATTACCAAATCACGTGATCGGCCGCAGCGTGACGATCGTGCCTTCTTCTTCTCGCGTCTCAATGAAAATCGGCAACAGCATCTGCAAATTTTGGATGTGGGTTGTCGAATGACGCGACAATGTCGCAGTCCGGAACGAACCACCTCGCTGTACGCCATTCGATTCTGCTTGAGCCGCACTTAACCCCAACGGCAACAGGATTTGATCGGCCAGATATTCGCCGACGGGAGCTGTCGATTTTAGATAGCGGCGAATTTTTTTGACGACCTCTTCGGCCACGTTTTCTGCCGACGCACCCACGCGGCCAAATCCCGTCGCAAGTTCGGTGACATATTCGAATGCCAGCTCCGCAAACACAATGTTGCCAGGACCAGCGGATTCGACAGCTTCAATCAAAACGTCCTTCTTCAGGAACGACAGTTTGCGAACAATCTTGTCAGCTTCGCGTTCGGCGATACTCAGCGGCAGATTGCTGATCAGCACCTTTGCCGTTTTGGAAAT
>JBDNFT010001181.1:0-2784 GCA_041689695.1 Planctomycetaceae bacterium
GTCAGCCTCGACGGTTGGCCACTCTTCCGTCCAGTAGTCCTCCAGAAGGCGACCGTCGGCATCGTGGTCGTAGTTGACACCCCAGGGAGTGAAGGCAGCTCCAGCCTCATCAGCAAACGACTTCCCGTCGACCGCAACCATAATTCGCGAGAGGGGGAAAGGTTTTGCTTCCGTTGCCAGTAACGAAACGTACCACGGCATCAACAGCAACGCACCAAACAGCTCGACCACGTAAAATGCGAAATAATGGCAAAACAGGTAGCTTTTGATTAGGTTTATCTTGCTTTCAGTTGGATTCATGCAGCACATCGTTATATCGTTACCTTGCACCACTCAGCAACGATTCCTCGTTGTTTGTAAAGTTATTCGATTATAGTCGCTCATCAATGGGAATATGTTTAGTGTATGTTTGGAGTGTATGTTTGGAGTGTATGTTTAGTGCCATGCACTTTGCAGACGCTTTCTCGGTTTGGTTCGGTTGAGTGCTCTGCTAACCTTCTGCCAGGGAAAATACGCAGCCAACGGGGACACAGGACGTCTTAGGGGGCAACGGCAACGGAGAACGACTTCGAGCGGATGGGACAACGGGATTTAGACCGCAAGTCTGACCCTGGCGAAGCCATTTCATACAGAAATGAGCTGCGTCGTTGCCGTCTTCATTTGTACGTCTGCAAATTGACGAAACGCACCTGATGAATGTCCTCAGCCAGATCCGCAAAACACGGATCGACGAATCCGACGTCGGCAAGCGATTCAAGATTCGATTCGTCGAGCGGTGGGTCGCATGACTTCATCACCACCAATTCTTCGGCGGCATACATGTTGCTAAACGCTGCTGCGAGTGAATCGGAGGTCACGTCCCAGTTTCCCGGAAGTCCCATATTCGGGTAGGCCCTGGCGAAACAAATCGCCACCTGAACAATGGCGATGATTGGCGTGGTCGAGTTGACCCTAGAACCGGAAAACGGCTGCTGAAGGTCGTCCTTCGTTTCAAATAATTCAGCATTGCCAAGGACTTGATGGGCAATCCGGGCTGTGTGTTGTAACAGATCAATGCAAACCCAGTGCGCAAACTCTTCCGAAAGTGAGTTGGTTAGATGGATCTGGCGAACCGCATCAACCACTGGTCCGCCACCGACAATGATTAGGGTCAAAGGGTGTGGGTTTTCACGACACCATTTTTGAAACTTCTGTTTTAGGTTCGGCATCGTCAGCAGGCTGCCGCCGAGTTTAATAACGCGGACTCTTTTCATTGTTTGATTTCATTCTTTTTTTGACGGATATTTAATAAGCTGCTGTCGAATCTAAAAAACGATTGGAAGCATGCGTCTCCAGTTTGGATCCTAAGCGAAGCGTTTCCCGAGTTGATCACGCTTTCAGAACCTTACCCGGGTGACTACGACTCGAAAAGGCCAGACAGAATATGGCCACAGCGATCATGGAAAAATGCACTAAGGCGAGCGGCAGGGTAAAAGAGGCTCGAGACACCGGTATCAAGCATCCTATCCCAGCGATAGATGCGTCTCCTTCCCGTCCCCATTAAAAGCTGTGTCCCCGTTCCGTTTGCTGGCAGGAGAATAGATGTCACAAAGTACATCATGTCGTGGTACATTCGAACTGCACTTGGTTGGTCGTGTGCTCGGCCTGCGTCGTTACCGTGAGAGGGCAGGAGTCTCCTGCGAAACTGAAGGCAGAGATCGAAGTGAGGCCCGAGACATTTGTTGGCAAGATCGGCTACCTCGCGATAAAGGCAGCAGCAGAACGCGTCGTTGATCTCTTTGAATGAACCGATGTTGTCAGGCTTCCACACAATCGCTCCTATGCACCATGGACACGCCGACCGCGAGCCAATAAATCAAACAACTCAGATAGCCCCGGCCGGTAAATCGGCATTCTCCCAAAGAATGAGTTTCAAATCATGGATGAGGATTACCGGGGCGAGTAAGCGTTATTCGACGGCTTCGGATCGATCAACGCATCGGCTTCGGGTAAACCAATCGCTTGGCGTTTTTCCGCGTCCCAATCGATCGTCTTTTGCATTCGCAATGCAAGCACGCCCAGCATCCCGATCTCAGTGATGCGGGCGCCGACTTCGAATGGTGAATACGCTTTCGCGTCTCCTGCACAGGCCAGCACCCACTCGAACATGTGCGAGTTATTGACTTGGCTCCAGCGAGGTCGTTCGCCTTGCGCAGTCCGTTTGGGATCCCATTTTAACATTTCGGTCTCAATCCGCGGCTGGGTCGTCGGCACATCTGCCACTGCTGGCTGATCTGCACCGCGGAACTCGTCCGCGCCTTTCATGCGGATCTTGCAATCCGTATTCCAAAGGCCAGCCGACAGCGTCCCTTTACTGCCCACGATCAGACATCCGGTTGATGCAACAGAGCCGTTCGCAATATGGTCAGGCGGAACATTGATGTCGCCGGAATAGAAGAAAAGCTTGACCGGGCCGCGATTCCCGTTCGCAGCAAAGTCAAACGTCACCTGACAACGAGTGGCATAGGACTCGTGGCCCAAACCATCGCCAGTCGCTTCTATCCGCGTCGGAGCACCAAGATCAAGTGCGCGATATGCCAATTGAAATCCGTGGCAACAGAAGTCCGCCATCGAACCGCCGCCAAAATCATACCAGCCACGCCATTGCCCCGGATGGTAAATCCCGTTCTTGTAGGGGCGATCGGGTGCGGTTCCCAACCAGAATTTCCAGTCGAGCCCTTCGGGTATCGGATCACTGGTAGTCGGACGCTCGACACCATTGGGCCATCCATGGGCCGGATGCCA
>JBDNFT010001182.1:0-1445 GCA_041689695.1 Planctomycetaceae bacterium
ATTTTTGAAGAATTCAAAGGTACCGGCAACACCGAACTGCATCTGGATCGCCGCATGGTAGAAAAACGCATCTGGCCGGCAATCGACGTCAATCGCTCAGGGACTCGGCGCGAAGAATTGTTGCTCAACGAAGAAGAATTGAAACTCGTCTGGACTTTGCGACGCGTACTGAATGACATGTCTCCAGTGGAAGCGATTGAATTGCTTTGCAATCGCCTGAAACGTACAAAGTCGAACGAAGAATTTTTGCTTTCAATGAATCTGGGATAAACTACTGTGTAATACGGCCTTCTTACGCCGCACTGATGACCAACACCCATTTCCTGACAAACTCACTATGCCAACTGAACTTCACGGACAACTCAACGCAGCCGACTCCACGTTTGCGATCGTAGTCTCGCGATTCAACGATCTCATCACAAAACGCTTGCTTGAAGGAGCGATTGATACGGTCGTTCGCCATGGCGGCAATGCGGACAAAATCACCGTCGCCTGGGTACCGGGTTCGTTTGAAATCCCACTCGCAGCATCAAAGCTTGCGAAGTCGGGCAAATACTCTGCCGTGGTTTGTCTGGGAGCCGTCATTCAAGGCTCAACGACTCATCACGAATATATCAACAGCCAGGTCGCCTCCGGCATCATGGGTATCACCCGCGAAACCGGAATTCCAGTCACCTTTGGTGTTATCACATGCGAATCGATGGACCAGGCTCTGGACCGTGCTGGCGGCAAAGTCGGCAACAAAGGTCACGAAGCGACCTTGGCCGCAATTGAAATGATCAATCTGCTGAAGAAGATCTGACCGAGATCCTCGTTCCAGGGCTTCTGCCCTGGAACGCTATGGACTGGAGGCTCCTGCCTCCCGAATGCTGACTGGAGGCAGGAGCCTCCGGAGCAGCGTGTTCCTTGGCTGGAGCCTTGGAACAAGGACTTCGATTCCACACCCGAAACACCACTTACCTGATACAAACACATAATGGCCGGACGTTCTGAAGCTCGTCGCTTTGCTCTTCAAATGCTTTATCTTCTGGATCAAAATCCGGAGGCTGATCAGGACCGCGTGCAGATTGAACTCCGCCGACAGTTCCTTGAAGAGCCATTGCGCCAATTTACATGGACTTTAATTGCGGGCGTAGTTCCCGCACGCGATGAACTGGATGAAATCATCTGCCGCACCGCGACTAACTGGCGATTGGAGCGAATGGCCCCAACCGATCGCAACGTCTTGCGAATGGGACTTTATGAAATGACAAAGATGGGCACACCAGCCGCCGTTGTCATCGACGAATCCATCGAGATCGCTCGCGAATTCGGCACCGAGAATTCCAGCAGCTTCGTGAATGGAATTCTGGACAAGCTCATCCCTGCGGTCGCCGCAACGGCACCCGAAGTCATAGCACCCGGTCAGGAATGAAGCCTTCTGTCATTGGGCACTTCAAAAATCG
>JBDNFT010001183.1:0-9947 GCA_041689695.1 Planctomycetaceae bacterium
AGCTGAAGGGCTGTCGATCTGAGGACAGATCGACTTACGTAGCTCGACCTGTCTCAGGTCGAGAACCAACGGCGTTGCGTTACAAACAACGGTCGTGGATTCTTACAGCGAAGCTGAAGGGCTGTCGATCTGAGGACAGATCGACCTACAGAAAACACTTTTTCCAGAATACGAAACACATATGACAACATCAATCTTCGACCTTACTGGCGAAACGGCCGTGGTTCTTGGCGGCACGGGAGTTCTTGGCGGCGGCATGGCTTCGGCCCTGGCGGCTGCCGGAGCGAAAGTCGCTGTTGTGGGACGTAACGAAGAACGCGGAATGGCTCGCGTCAAACAAATTGAAGCGGCCGGTGGAACGGCAATTTTTCAAACGGCGGATGCTCTTGATGCAACATCATTGACGGCGGCACGAGATGCGATCATCGACAAGCTGGGATCGATCACAATTCTGATCGCGGCAGCGGGCGGCAATCGGCCAGACGCGACTTTGCCTCCGGGCAGCGACTTCTGCAAACTGTCTCGTGACGGATGGAACGGAGTCTTCGTCTTGAATCTGGTAGGCGGCGCATTGCTGCCGGCACAGGTGTTTGGCGAAACAATGCTGGCACAGAAGAAGGGCAGCATCATCAACATCGCTTCGATGGCGGGTATGATTCCGTTGTCGCGAGTTGTCGCATATTCTGCCGCGAAAGCTGCTGTCATTAACTTCACGAAATTCCTTGCCCGCGAATGGGCGACGCGCGGTGTGCGAGTGAACGCGATCAGTCCTGGATTCTTTCCGGCCGATCAAAATCGCGCCTTGTTGTTCAAGGAAGACGGTTCTTATACGGAACGTGGTGGTCAGATTATCGGACACACTCCGATGTCGCGTTTTGGTAACGCACAGGAATTGGATGGTGCCGTTGTATGGCTGGCATCGCAAAAGGCTTCGTCGTTTGTGACGGGGCAGAATATCGTGGTCGATGGCGGGTTTTCTTCGACCACAATCTGAGAGTTTCGATTTGAGATTTTTGATTTCAAATCGCAATTCGCAAATCAAAAATCGCAAATCAAAAATCCCACTGTAGTGGACGGAACGACTGAATTCATTCGGACTTTTTCGTTAGGTAACAGTTATGGCCACAGCCACATTGCTCAAGAAACTTCTGCATTCAATTCCACTTGGCCGGAAGGCTGATCCCGCTCTGAAGGCGGCCGTTGCAGCGGATGATCTGGCTGCGTTTCAAAATGCGTTTCTGGCAGTCATCGCCAAGCCGGTCAAGCGACTTCGCAAGCAGCTTGGAAAATCAGCACTGCTGGCCGGGTGGTCAATCGATGCCGTGGATCTGAGCGGTAGCGAACGAGAACTCGCCGCGTCACTGGAAGATCTGGCTTAGCACGGAACGAAGAAATCGAAATCGAAAGCGAAAACAAAAGGCAAGGGCAAAGAGAAGAAAGCAAAATCTTCGAATTCAATGTCGAAATATGACGAAGTCATTGCCAACTGGCTGGTTGAAGTTGGTGCGACTCCGGGGCCGTGGGAATCAATCGCAATCGCTGAGATTCTGCTGCGAGAAGGGAAATCATTATCTGCCGAAAACTTCACTCAGACTCTTGCCGTTGTGGCCGATGCCGCGTTGCATGAATCTTCCGGAGGTCTGTTCGATTCGCCAACGGCGACGGAGGAAAATAACTCGATTCGTCAGATGATTCAACAGGGCGAAACGCCATGGGTGTGCAGTTTGCTGTTGAGCCCACTTGGTGGCACTCAGACTCTTGCCAAGTCGGCGACGGAATCGCTGCGAAAGGTTCTGCTGGAATGTGCAGATAGTGAAGGTCTCGTCCATGGATCGTTGTTGAACCGATTCACCGATTGGTTGGCTCCGTTGACGCGATGTTCAATCTGGGCGGAAGCGTTTCAGGAACTCTTATGGAAGACGGAAAGCGCCGCGCGACTGACTCTGGTGACGGAGCGTGCGGCTCTGCTTTTGTTGCCGACACAGCATCCTCGGGCAGACGACTCTCCAGCAAACGCCAATCCTTCTTAGACTGATATTCTGGAGCACCTGATTCCACTTTCTGGTTCAACTCATGAAAAGCAATTGAACAAGCTGCTCAACGCATGCCGCAAGCCAGCCGGCGAGGTGCCGCGTCCGAAGAAGATGAAGAAGGTGAAAGCCGAAGACGATACTGACGAAGCAACTGCGACTCCGACGAAGTCATCAAAAACTGAATCGGCTGCGAGCGCAAAGAAATCGAAGAAAGACGCCAACCGCAAGCCTGTTGAAGCTGAAGCAAAGTCGAAGCCGGAAGTCTCATGGCAGTCGGACTCAAGCTGCATCGCCATCTTGCGGTCTGGAGCGGACTCCGACGCCGATACCGTGACACTGGAATGGCATTCCAGCGACGTGCATGTGATGGTTGCGGCGGCTGGCGTTCCAATCCTCTCCGGAAACTGGAACTGGTCGGTGCAATTGGATGATGAGATGCTGCCTGCTCCGACAGCATGGAAATGCAGTTGCTGGTTCCTTGATCCGGAAACAGTCTTTTTGGAACTGGAAGCCGAAACCGATGAATCGATCACTGTCCAACAAGTGCGACAATTGCTTCTGGCCCCGTACGATTGCTTCGCAATGATGACGGACAGTGTCACCAGCAAAGATCCGGAACGCAAGGTGCAGTTGATCACATCCGTGCCGCTCGTTGACGGTGCGAAGTGTTCACCATGTGACGTCACACGGGAACTCAGCCTTTCTGCCGGACCACGCACGGTTCGCAGTTTTCCGCTGTGGCTGGAAGACGATCGCGTTCAGCATTCGCTTGGCAGCTACCGAGAACATGACGGTCAGTTAGAAATGGCTGGCGTCGGCAAGGGCGGCGTGACGTTACCGCTCGCGCTCGACTGGCATCCAAAACGCGGCGATGTGCCGGCCGACTGGGCAAAACTGACCGTCACCGAAAACCGTCGCACGGTAGGCGGACACGAAGCCAGCGTATTTCGGATTCGAGTCGGCGATCATCAGGTTCAGATCTATCGCAGCCTTCTACCTCCAACAATTTCTCGAGCCGTGCTCGGCCTGCATACGTGGGACGAAACTGTCTACGGCCGCGTGCCAGTGAAAGGCGGATTGCTTCAGCCTTTGGTGGAAGTTGAATATCCGGAATGAATTGAAATGCAAAATTCTTGGGCGTCGCTCATCCTTTCAGAAATTGATTGTGAAGACCATAAGCCGACCAATGGCTTTTTCAGCTTCAGACTTCGGTCGCCAACTTCGAATTCGAACAAATGGATCATCAGTAGCCAAAGGCGGCGATGTGGTGTGGAGGAAGAAGTGAATGAATCTGTGACGACTGTTATGAGGGCCAGTAACGGGACCGAAAAGATATCCAGTTCCTCCAGGCACAGGTGATTTGACAACTGCTCGTGTTTGCCGTTCGGTTATCGCAGGAAAGTCCCAGATCCCATTCTTGAAGTCACGAACTCGCTCATTCCACACAATGTCAAAAACACTTTCGCCATCAACGAGTTTCGGGACGATTTCGATTTTCGTTCCCCACTCAACATCGACCTTCCAATTTAAATCAGTCAATGGTACTTCGAACGAACCGCCGCCGCGAAAGATAGCCGTCTCGTTCAGCGTCGTCTCAATGGTGTGTTTTCCCGCCACTATGGCCGCTCGATTCTTCACCAATTCGGCAAGCTTTTCATCGAAGTTCTCCGGCGCGATCTTTTGCTCGGCAGATGTCGCAAAGAGGAAAGATTGATCATTGTCATTCACATCAAACAGAGTGACTGAAACCGACTGCTTTTCATCAAAAGCCGTTGCGATGTTTCTGGGCTTGGGAGGATCAATGGAAGGTTTCGTTGGGGCCCGTGAAAGAGCCGCAGTTGGTTGCTTCCACGAAAGATTGGGATCCAACAATTCTTCAAGGCGACGATCAACAATCACATCTGAAATTTTCTCGCGAGCATCAATCGCCTGCTGCATGCGTTGCAGGCGGCGAGTGAATTCAGCAAGTTCGGCTCGCTGAATTTCCTGGCGGGCGGTGAAGGTTTGCTGAACGAGGGCTCGCAAGTCGGCTCGCTGTTTGACACTGTCCGGATGGTCTTTGCCCAGCGTCGTTTCAGTGGATCGCACTTTCTCCGCGAGCTGCAACACGGGTTGTTCAAGATCGAAGAGGCGACGGCGGTATTCTGCAATCGGAACTTCGGGCTCGTCGAAATTGCGGCGATCAATATTCGAATTTGAGATAGATTCGGAAGGGGGATTGGTGTTGAATTCCATTTGCCGCATGAGCTTGGCCTTTTCAACCATGATCAATGCTTGTGGGTCGTCAGGGTTCAGATCTCTGGCTTTCTTGGCAACAACTTCCGCCTCTGCATAACGCCGATCTTTCATGAGCGGGTTGTATTGGTTTACAAGCAAATTGAATTCCTTCAAAGCGGCGATCTTTGCTTCGAGATCCTGGATCTTTGAGGTGAAGGATTCCGTGGCGACCTCAGACGGAACCTCCTGAGCCATCAGCATTGCGGATGGGAGCAACATACACGCGAACAGCGAGTGAAATAGAGACTTGATGAGATCAGACATTCTTGCCGTCCTGAAGGTGGATGCGAGTTGAGAACGCATGTGTCGGCCCTTCGGGCCTTTGGTTTCTGCTTGCTGTTTACCGGTGGCTCACGCCACCGGCAGAGGTTGTTTCGGACCTCCGGCCCTGAGTCGCATTGGTACTCCAGTTGTTGCTTTAGAAGAAGGATCATGGTGGTTTGGCTTCAGGCGTTGTCTGCCAGAGTTTGTTGGCGTCGGCTTCCGAGGGGCCAAGGTCGTTCTCGAAGATGTCGATGTCTGTTTGAATTGCCCCCCAATCCGCAAGTGGCGACAAAGCTTCGTCATCTGCTGTTCTGGAAGTATTCGGTGCTGCATTTGAAGCTGGCGCAGGACGCGAGTTTCCAAACTGCGATTGAGTGATCGAATAGATTCCAGCGATCAGGAGGCAACTCACAACGATGGCCGCCACAGCGTGAAAAGTTCTCAACGATGTTGGCCAACAGATCCTTCGACGTTGCGGCACGCGGCATTCTTCAGGCAACGCCATAATCGTCGGCTGCTGAAGATGAGCGAGACACATCTGCAGCACCGTCGCGGCTGCTTTGGCTTCACGTGCAAATCGTCGTCGGGCTGCTCCACTGGAGACCAAGACTTTGATCGCGACCGTTCGATCCAGCGGCCCGTCGAAGGCTTTCAGGACGATCCCCATTCCACCGGAGCCAATCACGCCGGAAACTTCATAGCCGCCAATTCGCCCGAGCATCTGAGGATAGTCTGTTGGATTCAGCATCGCCAGAACCTGTGAAACTTCGGCCGACGCCGACGCTTTACCGTCACGGACATTGTCGCGTTGATTTTGATGATCGGATGATGATGTCCCAAACGCAGTCGCCTCGAACGGCTGGTCTCGAAGAAAATCATCGGCGTCACTCCAGGACGATGAGTCCGCAGCGACAAGTTGAATCTGCTGACGGCAGGCTTCGCAGAATTCCAGATGCCGAAGAAAGTCCGCCTCGTCCGCTAAAGACAGCAGATCGGCAAGGTAACGTTCAAGCAATGACGGATCACAGGTTTCAGGATGAGCATTCATCGGCATCCTCCTCCATATCTTTCACAGTGTCCCTGAGACGCCTCATGATGCGGCTGCGAGCGGCGTAGATCACAGCTTCGGATCGTTGCAGCCGTTCGGCCGCTTCAGCGATAGTCCGCCCATCGATCATTGTCATTGCAAATGCCTGCCATGTGGTGGCGTCGGCTCGGGTTCGAACATGTTCGGCCGCCTGACGGAACAGTTGCCGTCGGTATTCACGAACAAGCCGCGAATTCAGGTCGCTGTCTGCATGATCTTCCGGAATTTCGACGGGAAGCAACTGGCCGCCAACCGCACGATCTTTCGGTTGTCGAGTCAACATACGGGCCGATATATCCGGGCGAACTGCTCCCACGCCGCCTGATCGCGCGCGTCGGCGACTCGAATCAGCAGGCTGTCTCGCGTTTCCGGAATCTCATCCACCAGTCATCCTCCGGCCTAAGAACACAGGCCGAGACGAATTCTGACAGGTCGGAGACAGAATTTCTGCCCAAAAGGAGTGAAGACTGAGTTAAACGACAGTGAAGTCCACAGACAAGCTCCAGGTGCTGAGAGCGCCGGTTGTTGATACCGCGCGCACCCAGACTCGATAATCATATGGAGCCATGTTTGTGGACGGCGTATAACTGGTTGTCGTGAGATTTGTCAGGTTAATCACAACCCCACTTCCGTCGCGTTTCGAGACCCACAATTGATATGTGGCCGCGCCTTGCACTGGACTCCACAAGAACGTTGGAGTTCGATTTGACGTCGATCCGAAAGGGCCAAGTACAATTGGTTGACCACCGACATTGAAATCCTGCGCCAGGCTCCAGCCACCATTGAGGCCCTGATTGTTGGAACCACGTACCCACCAACGATAGTTGCCAACCGGAAGGACCGTTGATAGGGACAGGCTGGTTGCGGTGACACCCGACTGATTGAGAACAACCGCGATCGTTGATCGGTTCTGCACCCAAACGTGATACTTCGTCGCACCCGGCAGCGCTTGCCATTGATACGTGGGTTGATTGTTGAAGCCGGGCGATAAAGGGGATGTGAGGACCACTCGCGGAGCAATTGTGAATTGCTGCGAAATCGACCACGTCGCGAAATTATTGCCCGCATCAATGCCTCGCACCCAGGCAACGTAATTGCCCAGCGGAAGACTGGCTGTTTGATATGAATTCGTCGTCAAAGTTGACTGACGAATAACCAGTGACTGCCCCGTCGTCAGATTATTCACCCAGAGATCATATTTTGCTGCACCTGGCAATGCCGCCCATGTCAGCAGAATACTATCGTTAAGCGTGTTGGGAAAACTGTCGAGTACGACGGCCGTATTGATCTGAAAATCTTTGGGAGGCGACCAGATGCTCAGAACACCTGCCGCAGTTTTCGCTCGCACCCAAACGCGATATTTGCCAATCCCCATCGGATTTGTAGACGTAAAGCCTGTCCCACTGACATTGGTCTGAATGGCGGGATTTTGTCCAGTCGAGAGGTTATTGATCCATACATCGTAGCTGGCAGCGCCAGGAACGGTCGACCATGTTATTTCAGGAGACTGTAGCTGCGTCATTCCAATTGGAGTCTGAACAACCGGCACACCAACAACGGCGTTGAGCGTCAGGCGGTTTCCATTCCCGGTCAGAATCTGAACCCCCGGTATCGTGACAAGGCCAACGGAATCTGCTGTCACTGTGCCGGACTGCAAAACCTGATTTGTCGTCACGTTTCTATTCTGCCACGTCACTGACTGTCCCGGCAGAGCCTTGAATGCAAGTGTTCTTTGTGGCGTCACGTCGGCCGTCTGAACACCCGCTCGCGAACGCAGGGTAACAGCAAATTGGTTCGAACTGTCCACGATCGCCGGACCGAAATTGTTCCACGGAACGGACCAGTCCAATGCGAAGTTGTAGAAATCAGTACCAGTCAGTGGTGAAACAAGCGGGCCGGAACCTGATGCATTCGAAAAGGCGATCAGAGCACTGTCTTTGCGGAAAATCCAGTCAGAATGGACTCCTCCGGGGATTCCGAACATTGCTTCGTTCTGGAAGTCGAAACCCATCCAGTTATGCTCCCAGTTGCCACGGTTTTCTGCTGTGAATGCAACGCGAGCATTGTTTAGCGCCGCGACAATCGGAAGGCCTTGAGTCTGCCAGTCGATGACATCATCCAATTTACCGTGCCCGACCATCAGCAGTGCCATCGGTTCGGCGCGCATGACGTTGAGCATTTGCTGGTGATTCATCCAGTCATACACACCCGTGTTGTTGTACTTTGTCAGTCTGGACGCATACGGGCCTTTATTGACGATGGGCAGGTTTGATGCCGTCGTTCCCCAGAGACTTTCAAACTGCCCCAGAAAGAGTACGCTGGTGGCGTAGTTCGTCATCGGTTGGCTGCGTAGATCCACGAAAAATAATCCCCGTAGCGAATTCCCAGAGACAGCGCTCCTGAGGCCCCCATGGAGTTGCCCTGAATATGCACAGCCTGCGGATCCACATTGAAGTTCGCTTTCACCTGATCCATCATCTGAAACAAACGTTGTTCAGTGAAGTTTTCGATGTGACCACTGGTTGGAATCTCTCCATCGGTGATGTAGTTATGATCGGCCGCAAAACCATACCACCATGTATTGATGTGTCCGGACTGACCGCCGCCGTCATCCGGAAACACTTGAATCACGGGCCAGCCGAAGTCCGCATTTGTTTCCAGTCGATAACGTTCGCCGTAGGCATGCGGCATCAACCGCATTGGCCACGCCACGTTTGGGTTATAGTTGACCGGAAGGGCGACGCTGTAGTTGTAGGCATAACCTTCAAACGTGGGATTCCAGTTTGCATAATCCATGAATTGTGTATAGACGCGGCCACCACCATTATTGATCTGAGACACCAGGACCGGCTGCGAGGCAGCGACGATTTCAGCCACAGGACTTGTCAGTGTATTCACGCCCGCGGTCAGAGTCTGACTTTCCACTCCGTTGATGACTTCAGTCACGGCATAATATGAGTTACCTGCTTCGCCGGACTGCATTGTGTACACAAACAGCCCGGTATCATTGGACAGTGGCGCACCCAAATCCTGAATCACAAAGTTCGTTGGCGCGCCGACGCCTGTCAGATCATGATGTGAAGTGTTGTCATTTAATGGGCCCCATTTGGAAGTCAGTTTTTGACCTTGTCCAATGTTGGCAGTGGTGATGGGAGAGGAAGAGCGATAGACGTTGTAACCTTCCCCCGTCACATTGGTGTCTTCCTGCCATGTCACGAAACTCTGCCCCGAGCGATGCACAACCTGCAGTCCGGATGCTGCCAGCAATTGGCGAGTTTCCAGAATTTCGGCGACAAGGGGCGTTGATTGCAAATGTCTGCGTTTGGATAGCGACAGCCGATTTCGCAGTTTATTGATGAAGCGGGAAATGCGTGTCATGCCAGGCATGTGAAAGTCTCACCGGCAAAAAAGTGAATACAAGGGCATACTTATTATTGAAGTGTGCAGGCTAACTGTTCGTCAGAAAAGACATCCTCACTAAAGTCAGAATCCAATTGATAGTTCCTGCCTCTGCGTAGCGATTAAATGATTTGTGATGAATTTACATCAGACAGAGTTTGCGGATTCTGTTGCATGAGTGCCACAACGGACTATGATGGTAGTTTTCCGCCACATCTGGGTTGTCAACGATTTATGCTGAGTCCTGCTGAATCTGTCGGGCTGTTTGGAACAACTCTTGATAACCGCATTCGCAAGGCTGCACAGCGAGTCGGTGACGGAACATTGGCAAGGATTTCCGATCGTTTGCGAATTGACGCTCAGGCAAATGCAGTGGTTTATGAGCGTGACGGTGTCGAAGAACCCGTACGAATCATGTTACGACCGCTGCTCGCCATGCCGGAACAGCTCAACTATGTCGATCATGTTTGCCTGAAGCTTGCCGAAGCATTGAAGCGTATACCAGCCCTTTATCTGGAAGACGAGCACGTTCGCAAAGTTCTGGCAATCACTCCGGAAGAAGATCAGTGGCTGCGAGATATCTGGACGCCGCAGCATCAGCATCTCAATCCGATGTATGGTCGTCTCGACGCTGTCTGCGACTTCACCAGCGCGGGTTGGCAGGAATCTTTGCTGTTTCTGGAACCCAATCTTTCCGGCGTTGGCGGCATTCATTACGCGCCATTGGCCGAACAACTGGTCATGCGCGATGTCGTACCCACATTGCTGGCGCAGGACCCCGAATTGGATATTGAGCTGCCGCGCGATCAGCGTGATCTATTTCTGCAAGTGCTGATAGATCACGCACGCGCCATTGGGCGAAAGAATTTTCGTCTGTGTCTGGTGGA
>JBDNFT010001184.1:0-2485 GCA_041689695.1 Planctomycetaceae bacterium
CAACTGAGCTAATCCCCCTAGATTTGTCCTTTGAGTCAGGACGTCGCGAAAGTTATCAGTCAGGGCGGAACGTGTCAAGTTATTTCATTGCGTTCTCATCGCGGCGTCATGGCATCATGGTCGGGAAACAGTCGAAGCAGGGTCTGTGAGAACGTGTTTCCTCAACAGCACCAGCGACGAATGGCCTTTTCGTAAAGTCCTGTGCCCAATTCCAACTGCTTTAGATCTATCCACTCATCGTCTGTGTGAGCCTGAGCGATATCGCCGGGGCCGAAGACTGCGATATTACGAAGCTCGGTAAACACGGCTCCGTCGGTACCGTAGGCGACTGTGCGGGAGCAAGTCAGCGACGTCAGTTCCAGTAGCTCGCGAATAAACGGCGTGTCAGGATCGGTGTAAAGTGGCGTACCCGAAAACATCAGTTCAAATTGCAGGCCGCAGGATTCAGCCAATGTCTTCAATCGCTGAACCATGCCGTCAGCGTTCTGGCCTGGCATCGGCCGAAAATAAACCAGACATTCTGATTTCGCGGAAGTGATATTCAACCCGGTGTTTGTATCCTTGATCACGATATTCAAGCTGGGGGTCGGTGGCGAAAATCGATCATCTCGCCACTCGGGCGATGTGTCCATTTCATGATGAATCTCACGAATCTCATTCAGAAACGGAATCAATGCGAAGTTGGCATTCAATCCCAATCCAGTGCTGGAATGTGCGGCTCGGCCGATAGAAGTGGCGCGGATGGCTCGACCGCCTTTATGAGCGTGAACAATCTGAAGTCGCGTCGGTTCGCCGATGATGGATCGAGTTTGCGATGCGACGATTTCCCGGTACATGGCAGATTGCTCAACGACCTTGCGAGCACCCGGCATCCCGATTTCTTCATCCGCCGTTGCCACAAAATAAAGCGGAGCTTTGAGTGATACCGTTTGCATAGCCTCCACGGCGGCCAGCATGCAGCTTAGGGAGCCTTTCATGTCGCATGAGCCACGTCCATAGATTTTTCCATCGGCAATGTAGGGAGTCCATGGGTTGGATTTTGGGAAGCTCCACGAGTTCACCGGCACTACGTCTGTGTGGCAAAAGTAGGCAAGTCCGCAGCCGCTTGCGGGCCCTTTGCGGCCCTGAATGCAGGATTTCCTGACGCCGTTTGCGTCGAAATAATCTAAGCGTTCTGTTTCAAATCCCAACTGTGCGAGCCACCGGGCGACTTGGTCGCTGATGTCGCTGTTCGATTCGCTGCTAACCGTTGGAAACGGAATCAGTTCCTTCAGATAATCAACTGCTTGCATGGAAATTGCCGGGGGAAATAACACAGGGGGTTCCTGGGAGATACAAACAATGAATGATTGTTCGTAAAAACGCAAGCGATCGTCGTCGGAATTGAAAGGACTACTGGAGATCGTGTTAGGATACGTCCTTGAGTGACAGTCCATCTTAGAAAGTTAAACCACGATGACGCAAAACCTGATCGCTGAAATCCTTGAACCATTGCAGTCAATGCGACTCATTGATCCACACACGCACATCAATCCGTTGCAAGCGGCCTCATCGACGCTGGCCGATATTCTTGGATACCACTACTACACGGAACTTGCCCATTCTGCCGGACTGTCAAAGTCACAAATTGAAGAACCGGGGATTTTGCCGAAGGAAAAAGTCAGCCGTCTGGTGCCATGGCTGTCCACAATTGAGAACACCGCGCAGTACGCCTGGCTGCTGGAAATGTGTCAGGTCTTTTTTGACTTCAAAGAGGATCGCATCACCGAAGCGAACTGGGAGTCGTTGTACGACAACTCACTGAAGAAGATGCAGGCTCCAGGTTGGGAAGAGACCGTCCTTGAACGCTCCGGGCTGGATCAGGTGTATCTGACAAATGATTTTGATGACCCACTGCAGGGCTTTGATATTCGCAAGTACGTTCCTTGCCTTCGAACTGACGACCTTGTGTTTCACCTTGCCAAGCCTGCGGTGCGTGAGCGACTTCAAAAAGCCACAGGGATTCATCCCGGCAATTCCGTGACGTTGAAACAGGCGATCGCAATGCTGTTCGATCATTTTCAGGCACATGGTGTCGGGGCTTGTGCGATTTCATTGCCACCGGATTTTACGCCTGCGGCCGTTTCCCCTTCAGCAGCGGATGCGGTGATTGCAAAGGTGTTTGGCGGGAAAGAACTGACTGCCGAAGAATCTAACACGCTCAGCCGATTTGTTTTTTGGTCATTGGCGGAATTCTGTGCCGAACATCAGTTGCCATTCGATCTGATGATTGGCGTAAATCGTCGAGTCTACGAGGATGGCGTCTTTCAGGGCCAGGACTTGTTTGATCGCCGAGTTTCACTGATTCAGTACAAGGCTCTTTTGAATGCCTTCCCAAGCGTTGTGTTTCCGATTTCTGTGTTGTCAGAAACATGTAATCAGGAACTGGTCAGTTTTTCGTGGATTTTCCCAAACGTTGTGACCTGTGGCCACTGGTGGTATTCCA
>JBDNFT010001185.1:0-14281 GCA_041689695.1 Planctomycetaceae bacterium
GACATGGACCACACCAAGGTGCCCAGAAATCGACAAGCACAAGTTTCTGATCTGTGCGGGAGACCACTTCCAGAAACTTTGATTCCTCCAACTCGATGTCACTGTTCTTTGAAATCACCATCAATTCGGCGATACCATCCGGTGCGCCAGCAATCGACCTGCCCGTGGATGGAAGATCATTGCAGCCTGGTGCGGTCAACAATACCGAGCCGACTATCATCAACGGCCAGACGTGAGAATAAGACTTCATCGTGAATAGATCCGATTGGAACATTTGTTGAGCGTCATCACTTTTGAACGGTAGCGAAAGTCGTCAAGACATTCGGATTCGCCCTGAATCGCCGAAAGTCTTGACGACTTTCGCGACGATCCGGATTGCGAAATACGTAATTATTGCAGTTTGGTCGACGTTCCAGCGCAGAGAGTAAGGGAATCTTGCAATTTCGGAGGTTTTCGCCTGTAAGAACGGCGTCCACAAGTCTAAATTTCGTTAAATGATGTGCGTTGCGGCGCGCCGACGGCGAAGAACTGCCGCAGCACTCATGTTTTTACTGACTATTCCTGTGAAATGATATTTTTGGGAGATCTGTACAAATGTCGGTAACACTGACTGAAGCAGCTGCAAGCGAAATCAAGCGAGTAATGTCGGAGCAGAACCGTCCGGAACTGCAGTTTGTCCGCGTGGGCGTTGCTGGCGGCGGATGTAGCGGGTTCCAGTATTCCTTCGACTTCACCAATGCATTCGATGAATCAGCGGACGTCATGGTTGAACACCACGGCGTGGGTGTTGTTGTAGACAAGAAGAGCGACCTGTTCCTTGATGGAACAGAAATCGACTTCTACACCGGTCTGGAAAAACGTGGCTTCACGTTCAAGAATCCAAACGCTGTGAAATCATGCGGATGCGGCAGCAGCTTCTCTGCATAACGCATCTTGAAGCCATCCGAAACGGACGACGCAAACTCTAAACTCAAAGGCCCTTGGCAGCACAATCTGCCAAGGGCTTTTTTTCATCCGTACTGACGCCAGCAGCCTGAACCTGTTTCTTACCACCGTTTACACAGCTCAAAAATGGAATTCTGGCGAATCCCACACAAGTACAGACAGTTGTTTTCCGCTCGATGCTTAGTCCTTTTTCTGCTTGTCGTTTGGAGCCTGCCCCAGTGGCCAGAGTTCAAAGCGACGGACAAACATTTCGGCCTGCTCTGTCTGCAACAGCAGTTTACCGGAATCCGGATTAGCCGCAAATGCTTCGTTGACCACAACGCCATTGACCTTGTACTTCAAATGGTCACCGTCCGCGATGACTTCCAAACGTGTCCATTCTCCGAGCTTGCTCTCCACATCTTCACGGCCTCGAAAGCCGATCGTGTCGGCCCAATCGACGTCTAGGCCAAACCAGTTGACACGGCCTGACGATACTGTGGTAGGTTCTCCACCCTTTTTCCAGACGAGTTCACCATCGCGATCCTTCATAGTTTCCGCGACAAGTGATGTTGGCAGAACCTGTCCAGTTTCCGGATCGGATCCCGTCAGCACCAGAATATCACCAACACCGCCCTCAATTATCTGCGCCTCGATCGATGCCATCCAGGTATTGCCGTAACCTCCATCAGGCCCCCAACCATGAATCAGCAAGCCCGAGTCACGTGCTCGATCTATGCGGTCTCCCCAGGTCTTATCGCCCAACTTGAATTCCACGATCAAATGGTAATCCCGATAGGCCTGGTTCGTGGTAATGCCGCCATATCCGTTGCCGGAAATGTGCAGCATGCCGTCTTCGACAGTAAAGACTTTGTCCGGATCTGAGTATGTCTTTCCCTTAATCCAGGTATACAGACCTTCCTTATTCTGGCCGTTGAATAGTTTGATCGGTCCATCTTTGGGGCTGATGGCGGTTTCGCGTGACGGTGGTTCTGCCGGTTTACCAGGAAGTTCACGAATTGTAATGTTGCGAAATGCCACTGGATCATGATGACCGGCAAACCCGAAATGGCCGCTCGTATTCTTCGCACCGGGCGGAACTGCTCCATCTTTGGATTCTTTAACCTCACTGAGATCGCTGTCCAGAATTGTGAAACCATTCAGCTCAACTTTAATCTTCGAGCCGTGCATCGTCACCTGCTGAAAATTCCATTCCCCCACAGGCCGCAGAAAACCGCGATGAGCGGCAACGAGACCATAGACAGAACCGTGATACTGTCTTGGATCAAGCGCGGCGTACTTTGGATCTTCAGAGTCCAGGACCTGCAATTCCAGGCCATCCACATGTGGCTGGCCTGTGCCGGGATAGCGAAGAACCAGGCCATTGTTGCCGCCGGGCGGAAGTTTGAATTCTACTCGTGCTATAAAGTCGGAGTACACTTTTTCTGTGAAGACAGTGCCACCTTTGCCCTCTTTGCAGACAAACGCCCCGTCCACGACTTTATAGTTTTCCAATTCACCCTTCCAGCCACTGAAATCTTGTCCGTTGAAGACACTTTCGAACTGCTGCGAATCCTTTTCGGCCAATATGCTGTTCGCTTCGTCCGCCGCAATTTGACGGATATAAAGATTTCGAAAATACAGCGTGTTTCCATGATTCTGAAGTTCAATCTGACCACGCGGATAAATCGGCAGCCCTCGCTCCCAGAAATTTTCCAGCACGACGTTATCGACGATAAGCTGGCCATTCAGCGTGATGGTCACTCGTTCGCCAACCATGCGGATCAAGAACGTATTCCATTCGCCAACCGGCTTGTCGGCGTTTGCCGTGGGGAATCGAGGATTTCGTTGATTGTTCCAGAGTGAACCAGATCCGTTCTCTGCTCCATGACGAAAGTAGTCTTTGAATTTTGTGTCCCACATCTGTACCTGCGGAGTTCCGCGTAGATAAAGTCCGCTGTCACCTCCTTCGAGGATCTTCCAGTCAACGTACAATTCGAAGTCGCCGTAGTCTTTAGCGGTACAGAGGCTGTCGCCTTTTCCGTCAAACACCAGAACGTCATCGACAACGTTCCAGTGTGCCTTCATGCTGTCATCGGCCACTTTCTGCTGAGCAGCAAGTTCTTCGGACGACATCGCGGCACGCGTCTTGGGGTTGCCAACTAGTCCCTTCCAGCCTGTCAGGTCTTTGCCATTGAACAATGGCGTAAAACCAGCAGGAACGTCGGCGACAACGGGCACTGACAAAAGACACAAACACAGTGTCAGAAAAAGCGGAGCAAAGCGGTGCAAAAAGGAAGTGAGTCCTGGCATGAGGATATCTCCAGTTTTGTTGAGTTCACAATTCTCGAAGAGTACGGAATGCGAACAGTGAGGCGGGAGCCCGAAGGCAGTCGAACATGGAATCCGAGGTACGGGCATGGTACTGTCTGGAGGCAAGATTCCTACGCTGCGGCAAGGAATTGCCCGACAGTTCTCTCGCGCAATTCCGATTTGAACATCGCGTATGATCGAGCTGCCTACGACATGGTTGTCGATTATCGCATCGCCCCTGTGCCACCAATGACCGGGCAGCTAATCGAATGGGTAAATGCCTTGCTCTGCTCACAGGGCAAACGTCCGTCCTGAAGTTGTTCATGGGTTGAGTGACGTCAGCCCAAAGGCACTCGACTTAGAAATTAAAAAATCGAGGCCAAGCACTTGCGTTTCCATGCACCCGCGTGTCCCTTTTGATGAGACGATGCGATTCAGGCCCGAATGGGCCGGCATAGCATCTGCCGGGGCCGTGAGGCCCCGGTTGCGCTGCAAAGTGACTGAAAGGCCCGGAGGGCTGACACAGCAATAATTGCCTGCTGAATCAGTGTCGGCCCTCCGGGCCTTTTGGGAATCATCAGGAATCCTTCCGGTGGCTCACGCCACCGGCAAAGGCTCTGTCGGCCCGCAGGGCCTGAATCCCCATTTGCAACATTGACTCGGATGATCCAGAAATATGCTGCGCACAACATTCGGAACGAAGATACACGGCAAGCACGGGCAAATTTCCGTGCCGTAACGCGGACCGGCAATTGTCGGCGGTGCCGTTGCCGTAATTTTTGGCGGCTTCTGGACATTATTCACTTCGTTCATCTTTCCGCCATTCGCGTTGTTTGGACTTCTGTTCATTGGCCTGGGCCTCTGGAGCAGCATCTGTCACTTTGGTAGGGCCGAGCAGTATCAACGCCTCCGCACTCGCCATGAATCAAAGCGGCAGGAATTGACGCAACGTCTGCAGTCCAGAGGATAGCCTCCACTATTGCCATTCACCTGGCCCCAATACCGACTCCCTTTGTCGCACTTGCACTTTTATTGCACT
This sequence comes from Planctomycetaceae bacterium, assembly GCA_041689695.1. Classification (GTDB taxonomy): domain Bacteria; phylum Planctomycetota; class Planctomycetia; order Planctomycetales; family Planctomycetaceae; genus SXXK01. The sequence continues at coordinate 4,277 of JBDNFT010001185.1, forward strand.
TGCTTGCTTCATCCGGCGGGCATTGCGACAATTTCCAGCAGTTCCGTCTGTTGTAATGCACTTACGCCTCTGGACGTATTACCGATTCATGCACACACGAACTGTTGATCGTGCCGGAAGAATTTTCGCAAAACCACAATGAACTGCCAGACGAAGATGCCGTCGCTGCTCCACCAACGCCTGAAGACTCGCAGCGAGCGTCTCGTTCGATTGCGGGTCTATTTTCGAGAGGTAAATCGATCATTGCGCAGGCTAGTGATAGGTTTCGTCGTCACGCCGATCAACCCGTAGCAATATCTGATGTAGCCACATCGTCAGGCGATCTGAATGACTCTGTGACTGTCAACGAACCGACTGCGAATGGGATTCTATTAGAGAGCATCTCTGTCGAGTCGGTAGAACTGAGTTCCCTGGAAAGGCAAAGCCGTTTTGCGGCAGCGGTGATGGCCGCCCAGGCAGGTGCTCAATCAACATCAATAGTCGTGAGAGACAGCGTTGCTAAGTCGATTGTCAGCGGTATTCGTTTGATCAGCGTCGAGCGGGATCGTGACGAAATCATTCGATGGTTTATCGGTGCTCGAGAGATTCTCGCAACCGAAGGGTTGTCAAAGATCGAAATTGGCAAGCGAATTTTCGCATCCATTGATACCGTTCGGACGGGAAAACTGCTCGCAAACAGCATCGGTACGAGCCTTCGCAGCTTCAAAAGCTCGAGTCTTCCGTTGTCACTCAAGATTGCAATTCCCGTCACTGCAGTTGGCACTGCAATCCTTGGGGCCGAAGGAGCGGGAATTGCGGCATTCGGTTCGGCCATTGAAGCCCCCCGTTGCATTGTTGCTCTTTCTCGGGACAGCCGGAGCAACATCGATAATCGAGGCATTCGTGCGGGATCGAAGCGTTCGTGATCCACTGACCCGATTGATGCTCACGTTTGTGGAATTCGAAACGGCAAGACGCGCGAAGAAAGAACTCCTGGATGCTCTTCGAGCGGATGCAATGACGCCAGAGCGGGCCGAGGCACCAGAAGAATTCGAGTCCTTTCTTCAATTTGCCATGGAGATGGATCCGATTAGATTTGAACGTCACGTCATGAGTTTTTTCGAACAGTGCGGTCATCCGACTGGATTGACTGCTCGCTCAAATGATTTTGGCGTCGATGGATACGTGATGCATCCCGACGGAGTCATTGTGGTTCAATGCAAACGGTATGCAGCGACAAATCCAGTCGGCCGACCTGCGCTTCAGCAATTCAAAGGTGTCATCGAAGAACAAGCCGCTTATCGAAGATACTTTGTGACGACGAGTCGATTTACCAACGAAGCGAGAGAGAGTGCAGAGAAATCGAATCGAATTGTCCTGATTGATGGGCCTGCACTATTCGGTTGGCATAGTGATGGATTTCGCCTTTAGTAAGCAGTTCACTTCGTCTGCACTGTATCGAACGGAACATTGCGATACTCACCCAAAATTTCTTGGTAAAACATCGGTGCCAGGTAAAACATCCGTGCGGCAAAACATCGCCGCCATGGACCTGGGTGTTCGACTCTGCTCGTTCGTTCGAATCGCATTATTGCCAGGACAATTTGCGTCAGGACGAGCATCTTGCGACTCATCGTCCTGTCCATAATCGTCCTGTCATCAATTACTATGACGGCACTGTATAAAATAAAAAATCGGTGCCATGCAAAAATCAGTGCGATCCCCCTGTGGGTTCGCGGTACACGGGATACGATGTCGCGCAACCCAAAATCGTGACCGTCTTCTCCGTCAGCCTGAATATGATTTTCTACCTGTTTCTGGTCGCCGGTCGCGGCGGGCCGCGAAGTCCTGCTCGGCAAACAGGACCTACTCCGCTCATCGCGTGCTGATACGCAAACTGCACACTATCGTCTGAGCCGACGCTGCTGGAAAATTATGGCACACTGGAATTGCGTGCATTCAATCGCTACCGTGAAGCCAAATACCCAGCAGTCCAGTGAGGTGCTCCATGTTGATTGTCAAATGCAATGAATGTCAGGCAAAAATCAAACTCAAGGAACAATTCGCAGGCAAACGGATCAAGTGTCCCAAATGTCAGGCATCTGTCCAGGTTCCCGCGATTTTTGGGGAACTGGTACCACTGGAACTTGTGCGGGAGACGCCAGCAACACAGCCGCGAGATGTAAATCTGTCGCAACCAGAGCCCCAAAATCCGGCTCCGATCGTCAATCAGCCGGCAGAAAACATTTCAGCACAGCCTGCGTTTCATGTCGATGTCAATCGTCCAGCAACAACGCCACGCAGACGTCAAAAGAGTTCTGTCGGAATCTGGTTGCCCATATGCCTAATTCTGATCGCTGGACTCGTTGGTATGTGGTATTTCATGCCAAAACCGACAGCATCCGAAGTCATCGTCAAAGACCTGCCAACGCAGACGATTGAGGAAGGCAAACTGCTCAGACTCTTAATACCTATTCAATCCGCAGGACCGGGGCAGACCTCGTCTATCGAAATCATCAACGGACCACCGGGCTCAGCGATCGATCAGGCGACGCGGGAATTTACGTGGACGCCGGGCGAAGCCGACGGTCCTGGCACTTTCGATATTGCTGTCAGAGCTCAAAGCGGCGGCGATGTATTGGAAGGACGTTTTCAGATCGTTGTCACGGAATTGGATCAACCACCGACGTTCGATGCGATACAGCGAGTGACCGCAACGCCAGATGAGCCACTGAAATTGAATGTTACGGCCAAAGATCCTGATCAACCAGGTGTTGCTGTTACCTACAGTTTGATCAACGCGAATGAACTCATCGAAGCCGCAACAATTGATGCTCAATCCGGAACGATCACATGGACACCGTCGGAACTTTTCGCTGGCGAAGATGTATCGTTCACTATTCGCGCGACGGAAACATCCGATGCGGCCTTGTCGAGCGACACAACGCTGATCGTTGAAGTCTCACGCTTCGACAATCCCGTCCGACAGTTCACTGCAGATCTCAGAAAGCAGCGTCTGGAAGTCGCCGCGACGGAACCAACTGACAACGCAGTGAAGTTGCCATTCGAAGGAACCATCACTCAGCTGAATGTCAATCAACAGCCGGTCACAGTGGTTCTGTATGAAACCGAAGAACAGCGCCAGGCCGACGTTGAAAAGATCGATCAGAATGGCGGCAAAGCCTTCGATCAACCTTGGAAAAATCCCGAGGCATTGAGCGTATTTGCGAAGGATCGTCTGCTCGTCGCAACCGTTGGTACTGAGACGTCAGTGCTTGATCAGATTTCATTGATTCTTGATCGGCCGGTCGCCATCGTGAGAACTTACGAACCACCGCCAACCACAACTCGAAAGACGTCAGCCATCGTCCAGGCCTTGATGCCGCTATACGAAGAACGCGCGAAAAAGCCGGGACAGCCCCGAAAACTATTTGTCACCGATTCGTACGCTCAGGTCCGCAAGGTTTTCGCAGATCAGTTCCTCGCTGAACATGAACTCGATATTGAAACGGGTGTGCCGGGCGACTTTGATGAACTCATGAAATGGTTTGACGATCGCCAGGATCTGAAACAAGAATTCTTCACCGCGATCCAGCCCAATGCCGACGACGTGCCCGGAGCGATGCGGCTGTTTAATCAGATTCGAACGGAGTTTCCAAAGCAGATTGAAAAGTACGGTTCTCTGGCCATCGCAACCTCAGTCGTGTGGGACAATGAGGCTGGCGTTTACAACTACGAAGATCAGGCTCAAAGAACGCATTCCGAAATGCCCGACACTTTGATCGGTGGCCTGGACAATTTCCGTTACTTCACGGAAACAGAAGCCTTCATGCAGGGCCGGGCTCAGTATATTCCATGGGAGTTTCTGGCTCTGATGGTGAATCACAAAACGCCGGTTGAAGAACGTCAGTGGTCATTGCAGGCGTATTTGCCGTCGCGACCAATGTTTGGCAAGTGTTACGCAGATGTGCCTTACGACATCGAGATGCTGAATACTGCGAGCAAAGTCTGTCGGCTGGATGGCAAAGAATACACTCTTGCCAACATCCGCCAGTTCGGTGGAGTCTGCGCGATGCAGGCAGACTTCGCAGCACGAGTCGGCAAAAGCATCGGAGTCCCCGCCGCCTATGTCTGGGGCGAAGGCCGCTACGGCGGCGCGCATGCATGGGTCATGTGGGTGGAACTTCAGGCTGTCAGTGAGCGTAGTATTCGCTTTTCACTGGAATCCCACGGACGATATCACGGCGATAACTATTACGTTGGAAATCTCGAAGATCCACATACTGGTGAAGCCATTACCGACCGCATTCTGGAACTTCGCCTGCAGCAGGTCGGCATGGATGCGATGGCAAAGCGTCATGCAGATCGACTGATGCTGCTCTATCCCGAACTTGCCGCAGAACTTGCCTTCGACTTCGAAGCGCATTTGAGTTATCTGTCGGGCGTGGTTGCTTTGAATCCATGGAATGAAGCCGCATGGACAGCACTATCCACACTGTCGCAAGGTCGAGAACTCGGGAAATCCGAACTCAAAACAATGAACACTTTGCTGAACCAATTGTTTGTCAACTTCGCAAAATTTCCGGACTTCACGATATCGATTTTTGGTGATCTGATCAGCTTTGAAAAAGATGCTAAAAAGCGAGTGGCCATGTACTATCAATTGCTGGAAGTCTATTCCACTGCCGCTCGCCCGGATCTGGCGTTCTCCGCGTTGCTGCAGTTGAGTGAATTACTGGAGCGCGAAGACCGCTCAGGCGAAGCGATACAGGCTCTGGCCGTCGCCATTCAGAAATATCCAGAGGAAGGCCAATATGTGCCTCGTATGCTGGATCGTCTTGAAGGACTCGCATCCAATGTTGATGGCAGTGATCAGACGCTGGCAGAATTCTACACCACATTTCTGCCTAAGATCCCAAAGGCACGCGGCGATTCGCCTAGTGAATATTGCATCGCAATGTACAACCGCGCCGTGCCGATCTTTCAAAAAGTCGGACAGGCACAGTTGGCTCAAAGCTACGCAGCCGCCGCTCAACAGATGAAATCACAACTGCCGAAGTAGACGATCGTCGATAAAGTCGAATGGCCATGGGATAGAAATGAGTCCGATAAACCTATGGTAATGCCGAAGGATTTCGACCTGGGACAGGTCGAACTACGTAAGCAGATCTGTCCTCAGATCTGCATCCTTCAGCGTGGTTAATTGCAAACGGTCGAGCCGTTTACAGACTCACCGATGGGAATGCCTTCTCCTGTCGATCGCCCAGCGCGGGCAGCATTGGCATAGCAATCAGTGCAAACATCGGAAAAAGCAACAGGCCCGCCGCTGGTCCCATTGCGATCGCCAGCAGATGCTGCACTGGAATCAGAATGATACCGGCCCCGGCCGTCGTCAGCAGAGTGCGCAGCGGAATTGATCGCATGGTCAACGTCACCAAAATGGCGAGAACACTGGGAACCGAAAACAGATGACTAAATTCCGGAGCCCAGATCGACACTACCAGACATGTTGTTGACTGTCCCAGCCAGAATGCGTTCCAGATATCGCGTTGATCGACTCGGCGCAGTATCCAATGCCCGATGCTCAGCGACAATAATACACTCAGCCACCACATCGCGAACGACAGGAAATGTCCATACGACACAAACGAGCGAGGCAGAATCATAGTGCCTCGAATGCACGCGCTGACAATCCAGCCAACGATTGGAGCGGCAATAATGATCAGCAGCATTGTCAGCCAGACCCACAACGCCTGTCGCAATGCGGCGCGGAGCAGAATTTGTCGGCCGTAAAGTTGCACCGCCACAATCAGCAGCGCGAAGCGAATCGGCAAACACCACCACAATGGAAATTGTACAACGTACAGGCCGAGCACATCAAAGAACAAAGCGTTCTCACTTGTCGGCGTTAAATCCTCGCCGCTGCTCGCAATCTTTTGCGACACCGCCAACGCCTGTTCACCAAAATGTTGAACACTGCGCGGGTCGAGATTGGCAAGTGTATCGTCAGGTTGATGATATCGATGAGCACCATCAATGATGGCGAAATTAAAACCCTGCCAACCAGCCCGCTGAAACACACTGAAATCCGTCCCATTCGGCATTGAACGATAAACCGCCGTAAAGAGAGAACCGGTCACTCGAGGACGCACTGTGGAATTCACCCACTTGTCGATCGCGACTGCATTTCCGGCATGAGTCTCATACATCACGACCGGGCCCGAAGTGCCGCGCGCATCAAAATTCAGCACCAACGGCCGCTGTTTCGACAATGGATGTGACCGCGCAAATTCGACCGCGCCAAGCAACCCTAATTCTTCTGCATCCGTAAACAGTAAATAGACAGGACGTTTCAACTGTTCGGTCCTGAGCATCAGTAATCGCCCGGCCTCAACAACAGCAGCCACACACCCCCCCGCGTCACCTGCACCGGGACCGAATCGACACGAATCGTAGTGAGTCGAAAGGACCAGTGGTTGTACCGACAATCGAACCTGCTCTGGTCGCCGCGCGATGACGTTGTGCAGATCGAGCGGCGGATACCGATCAGTACCTTTGACATGACGGGATTGAATCTCGACGTCCCAGCCATGTTCCTGCAAAAGTTTGACCAGTCTGTCTCGCACGGCATCGTTTTCGAGAGAGCCAGCCGGATGCGACGAACCATCAAAGAGCTGTTCATGAATCTTGAACGCGCGTTCGGCAGAAAAAATCGGCTCGCCAGCAGCGGTGGATAAGTCGGCATCGACTTCGGAAACGACAGCAGGACCGCGATATTGAATGCAGACGACCAGTTCAATAAGAAGCAGGATCAGCAGAGTGAAGGAGATCGTTGCGCGATTAGAATGTTGCATCCGGCGAGCGGCAGGGCGTAAGCCCTCCGAGGACTGGGAGATCATTGCATGCCTGGAAAGTTGCATCTGCGAAGCGTATCGAAATAAACTCAAAAACGCCAATTGGCGTTTTGAACTCAGCGCGAGGTTGGCCCACAACTCACTTGTGCGAAACATTTTCAGTTTTGCGTCTCTGCATCGTTGCACTTTAGCCTGTGCGGCGCGAATTGATGCAGTGAATCCCAGCAGCAAAACTTCAGACCGTGGAATACAATGCTCTGTAGGCATTCCTCGGCGAGCTCTTTGTTCTCCGTAGTGACAACTGCGATTCGCTTTTCACCACGGATCGCAAGGATCTACGATTTGCTGTTCATCCGACAAATCCGTGCCATCCGTAATCAAACTTTTCAATGCCCCGTGGCCGCGAAGCCACGCATCTGCAGAACTAGAGCACACCAAAGGTCTCAAACGCCTTCGTTGCCGACATGCCAGCGCGGATAGCGTCCCGCACTTCGTTTTCGGCGTGAACTTTCTCCCATGCCGCGCGAACGACTGAAGATTCCACCGCTTGTGGCACAATCACAATGCCATCCTGATCGGCAGCGATCAGATCTCCGGGATGAATCATGACGCCGTCGATTTCAACGGCGACATCAAAGTCAATCACGCGCTGACGATCACGGCTGTCATAAGGACATCGTCCGCGAGCGAAGACAGGAAAGTTCATCGCTCGCATCTGCGCCACATCGCGAACGGCCCCATCGACGATAACACCCACACAGCCCGCATTCCGTGCTGCTGTTGATAACAGTTCGCCCCAGATTCCGGATCGCATCGAACCTGCCGCTGCACAGACAAGCACGTCATCCGGACGACATGCGTCTACTGCTTTAAGTTCCAGCTCATATGGCTGTGAATCAACATGAGCCATATCGGCCCAGAGCGTCGTGCGACATCGGCCGATCAAAATCACATCCGGAAGCGTGATGGGCAGCAACGGGATCCTCGGTGACTGATGACGCAACCCTGCCGCATCCAACGCATCGCACAGCAGTGGCACAGTCAGATGCTGGCGCATCTTTTCCAGTGTGATTGTCTGTTCAGTATTCACTTCGTTTTTTGATGCCATTTGAAACGCGCCTTGTGGCGGAGGAAGGATTCGGTTTGGAAAGACGATAGATGATAGGAATCTAACAACGTCGCGTCATTCAACAATGCAGAAACACAGCCATAAATCACGCGGTAATTAAGTCCAGATGCTTGTTCCGAGGCTCCAGCCTCAGAACACGCTGTTCAGGAGGCTCCTGCCTCCCGGATTATGGCTGGAGGCTGGAGCCTCCGAGGCAGTGCGTTCCAGGACTGGAGTCCTGGAGCGAGATTTAAAAGTTGCATTTCAGACCGATTAAGGTGTGAGTAGTTTGCTGCGCCGATTGACTCGCGGCCCTCGGTGCGATCCAATGCGAAGCAAGACGCGAAGCGATTCTACATTTGATCTACGAGATAATTCATGCTGCGACGACCTCGAATCTATGTTGCCGGACTGTTTCATGAGACTCATACGTTTCTTGACGGCGTGACGGATTGGGAAGATTTTTTTGTAGCGCAAGCAGATAATCTCACATCCCTGAGCGGCGACAGCAGCCCAATCGGCGGCGTCCTGGAAAGGGCAGGGCAGTTGGACTGGGACATCGTCCCGGGGCTGTGGGCGGCAGCTCATCCGAGTGCGATTGTGGAAGATGCAGCGTTCGAAAAATTCTGGCAAGAGCTCTCCGAGTCACTCTCGACCTGCGCGAAGTCCGGGCCTATCGACGGTATCTATCTCGTTCTACACGGCGCGATGACGTGCCAATCTATACAGGATGTGGAAGGCGAATTACTAGAACGCATGGCTTGGCTGCTTCGGAACTTGAAAGCCGACAACAACGAGCAGCGTCTTCACCCTGAAATGCCGATCCCGGTCTTTGGCGTCTATGATCTGCACGCGAACTTTACGGACCGCATGGCGAAGAATTCACACTGCCTTGTCGCCTATCGCGAAAACCCACACGCCGACGCCAGAGAGTCCGCTATCCGAGCGGCGAACCTTCTGGACCGCTGCCTGCAACAAAATCAGATTCCTCGAATGTTAATCATTCGGCCGCCAATTGTATGGCCACCGACGGGAACCGGAACGGCATCTGTCCCGATGCAAACGCTGCTGCAAACTGCGCGACGATTGCAACAGGAACGTCCAGAGTTCTGGGAAATTAACGTCACAGCCGGATTTGCATTCGCAGACACCTTCGACACTGGCGTGAGTTTCGGCGTCGTCACGACAGGGACAGATGAAGTCGCTCAGTCTGCGTTGAGACACCTGCATGATCAGGCGATGCAACTTGCTGAAGCAGGCAACGTCCTGGAACAACCTGTCGATGAGGTTCTGCCCACATTGCCTCGTGATGAACCGGGATTATTGGTCATCGTTGAACCATCAGACAACATCGGTGGAGGTGCTCCAGGTGACTGCACTGGACTGCTGCGTGCCTTCCTTAACCATGGAATCACAAATGCCGCAGTCTGCATCTGGGATGCGGAGTCCGTGCGTCAACTGGAAGCCCATGAGATCGGACAACAGGTCACTCTTCCAATCGGTGGCCGTGGCAGTCGGCTCGATCCGGGACCGATCAAACTCAACGTTACGCTCAAGAAGCTGACTGACGGGTTATTCACACTGCATGATCAGCAGAGTCATCTGGCATCGATGGTTGGCAGCCGTTTCGACATGGGCCGTTGTGCAGTGGTCGAATGCCAGGGCATTACGATTCTATTGACGTCGAATAGAACACCGCCGATGGATCTTGGCCAGTGGTATCATGTCGGCATTGATCCGGCTCAGTTCTCGTTTGTCGGCGTGAAGGCCGCCGTCGCGCATCGGCGCGCGTGGGACACGATCAGCAAAGGCAACGTTTGGGTCTCGACGCCCGGTCCGTGCTCAAGCGACCTGAAAGAATTGCCGTATCGAAACATTCGGCGACTGATTTTTCCGTTGGATTCAATACGCGATCTGAGTTTTGGAGGTGACCAGTGAGTTCCAACAGCGGAGATCCCACATTCATTCGCTATCGCATTATTCTGATCAGCGTGTTGATGGCATTCGGCCTGTATTTGACGCGCGCGACGCTCGGCGAAATCATCAAGAACGATTCGTTTCTGC
>JBDNFT010001186.1:0-2340 GCA_041689695.1 Planctomycetaceae bacterium
GCTCTACGAACAAATCGTGTCGCGGAGTTTACATTCGATCCTGCCGGTCACGTCGACTCTGCACGGCCTGAAGCCGATAATGTCTATCGCATGTGCCACATGTCAAGAGCAGCCCACGCCATCAGATCATTGCAATGGCTTTTTGAAACGAGCGTACATTTCTTTGCCAATCGCGACGCGGTCCATAACCTGAGTTTTCGGTAGTGCTTCAATTCGGTCCAGATCGGCGAGAAGCAAGTCTGAGAGTTCGGGCTCTGTCTGCTTCAGTATGACAATATCCGCTCGCATCTTTTTAAGGTCAAACAGATGAATTCCAGCGGCATCCGCATCCGCGAGCGTTAGCCTTAAGCGATCATACATGGTGATCTTTGAAACGGCATCAACTTCGGGATCGGGTTCCGCTTGCGGCTGACACCCCTGGATTGTACTCGCAGTGACAAGCATCAGGAGAAGGTAAAACGACATGCGGACGAAAACAAGCCCAGGCACAGACGACTCCTTTGTTTCAAGTTTCACGCCACATTCCCATGACGAATGTCAAATTTTAGCGATTGAAGATTGGCATTGCCAACGTTGCCTACGGCGTAGGCGATGGCACTGCTCGCTGCCCTGAAGGATTTTGACAAGTAAACACACTGAGTAAAAGCGTTTCTTGGGTTGCGATTCAGGCCCATCCGGGCCTGAACGCAAATTTATGGACAGATCAAAAATAATCATTCCGGATAAGCCTTGATTGATCACTATCACAACATTGCTTGGCTAATGAAAGTGCTGCTGAAAATCCTTCACAGGGCTGCCCTTGCACGGCAAAATGCGTTGGTGCCCTTGAAACCCAGGGCGTTGCACCAGGCTGACTTGCCAAGGCCCGTTGGGCCGAATCGAAATATCGCAATGTTAAGTGCCGTTGCGGATACCGCCTTGCCGTTCACTGAGTCCACGCCATAGGATACAGGGGCGATGGAGCCGTGAAATGCCGTGTTGAAATTTACAAAGTTATCACCCATGACTCAGTGGCATCAGTTTGAAATCACTCTTCCGGCGTTTGCCCGAGGCTGTCATCTCGTTACGCAGTATGTGCTTCAGGACGTTGCAATTTTGAATCGATGCCGCGTCGGTCTGATGCATGTCTTTATCCAACACACATCTGCGTCGTTGACGATCAATGAAAACGCCGATCCCGATGTTCCACGTGATTTAGGAATGGCGTTGGATCGTCTGGCTCCGGAATCATGGCCGTACCGGCATACATGTGAAGGTCCGGATGACATGCCCGCTCATGTCAAAACAGCGCTGACCGGTACATCGATTTCCATACCGATTGCCAACGGTCGACTATTGACGGGCACGTGGCAGGGAATCTATTTATGTGAGCATCGCAACCATGGTGGTCGGCGTCGGCTCATCGTCACGGTGCAGGGTGATTTTGAGTCTGCGTGACTCCGCAATTGACTCCGCGAAATCCATATCACAACATCAGGGCGTGGCGGACTTCTCACCAGCAGCCGTTCCGACACCCGTCGGAGCACCGGGAGCTGGTTCTGGATTGGCTGGCATTTCAACAGAATTTGATGAGCCACCACAGCCGGAAACGGCAGCCGCCGAAAACAAACCGGCGATAACGATTATTGTGAAATAATATCGGTTCATAGCACAAGGCATTCCTGGCACAACGTTAAAACTCGCCGACTGTCTTTCCATCCTGCATCGCTGTCAAGCGACGGAAAGTCTCTGTATCGATATTCTTTGAGAGAGCTCGCACAGAGCCATCGGCCAGTGCAAACTGGATGATACCTATGTGAAAACTTTCGAACTGATACCAGTTCTGCGTGGCCGTGTTGGAAAGGCCATACGCCTGCATCATGATACCGCCACTGATCCATGAAAAGTTGAAGTCGGACCCGCCGGTGACTTCTCCAAATAACAATGTGTTGCTTGTACCGTCGGTCACATCACGAAAGTTGAATTTCGTGCGAGAACCAAAAATGCCCTTCTCCGGTGCCCAGGCATTTGAGAGATTTCCAAATCCCCCGGCAACGCCCAGATAGTTCGTTGGGCCTAACGAAAAATTTGCTGGGTTGAAAGAATAGATAGTGGCACTGCCGAGGTTTGTGCCAATTTCGTACGTGTGCAAAAGGGCGACCTGTCCCAACTTTCCTTCTTCGGTATCCGAGGGGCAACGGACTGCCGAGAGCTTGGCTTGAGCGACTGCAAACGTGGCATTGTCGTTAAAGTATCCAGTCTCCGGCAGCAGGCTCCCTGGACACATTGGATCTGGCCGACGATCGACACCCTTCCAAACGTTGATTCGGTCGTACACAACGCTCTGTTCAAGCTGCGGCA
>JBDNFT010001187.1:0-4701 GCA_041689695.1 Planctomycetaceae bacterium
ATCTCAGAATTCAGCAAAGTTGCTGGTCCTTATTGATGGCCGCATTGTCACGGGACAGATTACGCCTCGACCCGATGGCTACGATGTTCAAGTGGACGGCGGGCGAATGTACATCGATTCCAATCGCGTACGTTTCGAAGCCAACAGTATGCCGGATGCCTATGACCGCATGCGAGATTCGATTCCGGAACTCACACCAGCAAATCATCTGGACCTCGCGCGATGGTGTCTGGAATACAAACTGTACACACAGGCTAAACGTGAAGTTCTCGACGCGCTACATCTGGATCCCAATCGCGAAGATGCCAAACGCATCCTTCGAGCACTGGAACATATTGGCGAAGAATCGAAGTCAAACCCAATGGGATCTGGACTGACTGAATTTCCTTCCCTGTCACAGATTCCGCGTCCGGCGATCGAAACTCGGTCACTGGCGGGACTCAGCCAATCCGTCGCGCATGGGTTTGTTCGCGACGTGCAACCGCTGATAATGAATAAATGTGCAAACTCAGGGTGTCACGGAACTGGCACAAAAGCGGAGTTCCAATTAGTCTCGACACTTCGTGGTTCAACTCCGGCGCTTGCCGAACGTAATCTTGCAGCCGTGTTGAAGCAGATGGATTTTTCTCAACCCACAACAAGTCCTCTCTTACGCATTGGTGGTGAGGCTCATGGCAACATGGTGGCAAGCGTCTTTCCCGGACGCTCCGGCACGGCTCAGTTACAGAAGCTGCGAGAATGGGTGATGCTGGCCGCGAACGATATTGCACCGCAGGCAGCATTGGTCGCTGAAACGCGGCCCGTTAAGAAATCCCGTGCAGCATCGGGCATTCAACAAGTCTCAGCAACCAGCGAAAACTCGGCCACATTGAATCCCATGCGGGCGATGCGCGACCGTGCTGAAAATCCACACGCCCGAACGTTGACAACCGACGATACCGACGGACGATTTCTTCGGGAAGCAAAACACGCCAACCGTCAGGATGCATTTTCGCCGGACGAATTCAATCGTCGTTATCACGGCGGTTCCAGCACACCAGTCTCAGTTCCATCAGCTTTGACAACACAACAACTTAATTCACCTGACAATGAAAACATCGACGCTCAAATTCCCTGAGCAGATAGAGATAGTGAAACACGCTGTCCACAGCAGCCACTGTTTCGAAAGGAAATTGCCCATGGCCAGCAAACTCATTGTACTCTCGATCACAGCAACGCTGCTCTTTGGAGCCGGTTGTTCAAAGAATCGCGGTTGGCTCTCGCGCAATGACTATTCGGAAATGCAGGATCCATTCATGGAACCTGACAGCTCCGTTGCGAAATCGTCGGGCAAAACATCAGCCGACTCAGGACGTGCTGCGCTGGACGATTCTGAACCGGCAATGGCCGAAGGACGTGCCAGGGTTTCCGGGCCGAAACCGATTCGGCAGACAGCCGCAACAAACTCCACGACCGAAAATGGTCGCCCAGTTTCACCTGCCAGCTATCCGGACGAAATTGCGAATGATGCAATGGCAGCAACCGGTGCGGGCACTGCAAAAGCGAACGGCGTAAAGTCCTATACCGGTCCGGCCTTGTCCGATTTTCTGCAGAAGAAAAAAGCCGCTGCACGCGACGCCGCAACCAGTGCGGAAGAACTTCCCGCGCGGACGGTGTCTTCGGCTAAAGCGGCGGCTCGAGAAACAATGAATCCGGCAGCCACGAAAGCTGCTCTGCCCACCATGAATCCGGAAGCGGAAAGCTTCCACAATTTTCTGTCTGATACAAAAGCGGACGTCGCCAACACGTCGCAGAAAGTGCGACAGCAAGGCACTGATACAAAAAATGAGGCGCAAGACTTTCTGTCGGCCGCTGAACAAATGAAGAGCGAATGGTCAACCTCTGCGAACTCCGCCCGTGCGTCAATCTCAGAAGCACCGACGGCAGCCGGGGAAAAGGCGGAAACCGTCTTTGACCAGGCTCGACAGGCAACTCGCGAAATGGCCGATTCGATGCTCACTCCGGAATTTGACGATGCCGGCGGTGACGTGGCGGAGCCGTTGATTTCGCGTCCAAAAACAGCCGCAGGTGGTTCAACGCTTTCGAGGGCGAAAGCGCCTGCGCAAAACAATTTTTCTGCCGACGAAAACCCCTTCTCTGATTCATTCGAAGAGTTTCATGTCAGTGGTTCGGAAATCAGCCGTGCCAGCACTTCACAAAAGCCAACAACAAAGCCAGCCACAAAATCCAAGTCATCCAAAAGTTCGATTGATGACGATTTTCAGATGGACACTGGCTGGAAGCCAGCAAACATGACTCGCCCGTAAACACGGCGATGGTGGACTGCGAAGATTAAAATTGAGGTTTGCAGTGAATCAAAAGTCGTCAGGACTTTTGGCTGTTTTGGGGACGCCCCGAAACTCTTGACGAGTTTCGCTACCCTAATACGCAATGTTGACGCAGCATTACGCTTTGAAAATCTTCTCGCGTCCATCAGGCACGTTCTTCGTCGCGTTGCGTGTATCAAGCACCATGTTTGAATACTTGACGATGTGTGCATAGTCGAACGCAGTATGATCCGTCGAGATCAACGCACAATCCTGTGATGCCAGAAACTCGGCCGTGAGTTCTGTGCTCTTCATCGGCGGCAAATGATAGTGTCGCATTTTCGGCAGCGACGGCACGTGTGGAT
Organism: Planctomycetaceae bacterium; assembly: GCA_041689695.1. Taxonomy (GTDB): domain Bacteria; phylum Planctomycetota; class Planctomycetia; order Planctomycetales; family Planctomycetaceae; genus SXXK01. Next base: position 2,672 of record JBDNFT010001187.1, read on the forward strand.
CACTGTAAGTCAGCACCGCGCCGCGTTCCATGAGCAGTTCCATCAGCTCGAATGACGGACTTTCGCGAGGGTCATCGACGTCCTTCTTATAGGCCATTCCTAACAGACAAATCTTACTGCCTTTGATCGGTTTGCCCTGATCATTCAGGAATTCGGACAGCCGACTGATTACATATCGCGGCATGCCGGCATTCACTTCGCCAGCGAGTTCGATGAAGCGCGTGTTCATGCCCTGCATGCGAGCCAGCCAGCTTAGATAGAACGGATCGATCGGAATGCAGTGACCGCCAAGACCCGGTCCTGGATAAAACGCCTGAAAGCCAAAAGGCTTCGTCTTCGCCGCATCAACAACCTGCCAGATATCGATGCCCATGCGATCGAACAATGTCTTCAGTTCATTCACAAGCGCGATGTTGACGGCGCGGTAGGTGTTTTCGAGGATCTTGCAGGCTTCTGCGATTTCCGCATTGGCGACGCGCACGACTTTTACGATCGCGTGAGCATACAGCGCACAGGCGAGATCTGTGCTCTGCTCATCGACGCCGCCGACAACTTTGGGAATGCCAGCCGCCGTGTAATCTGGATTGCCCGGATCTTCGCGTTCCGGACTGAATGCGACGAACACGTCGCGACTGCAAACCAACCCGGATGGATTGCGATTCAGAATCGGCACCATCACATCGCGCGTTGTCGTTGGATAAGTTGTGCTCTCCAGCACGACCAGTTGGCCTGGTCGCAACACAGCCGCGATGGCTTCTGAAGTTGATTCAATATATTGCAGATCCGGATCGCGACTGGCACTCAGCGGTGTCGGTACGCAGATCAACAACGCATCGGCTTCTGCCAGGCGGCTCATATCATTGGTCGGATCAAGCATCCCGCGCTGAATCCAGTCGGCAACTTTTTCCGACGACAGATGTTTGATGTAACTGCGTCCAGCTTTGAGCTGACGGACCTTTTCGCCATCAACATCGAATCCGATGCAATGAAAGCCTGCGTTCGTAAATGCGCTGATGAGCGGCAGGCCGACATAGCCAAGGCCGATGATGCCAATTTTCGCCGTTTTGTCAGCAATTTTCGCGGCCAGTTGGGACGCAAGTTCTTCAGTTGTCACGGTCGACATGGATCGTTGATTCCAGAGGATTGAGTGTTCAGCAAGAGACCAGAATGTCTCATTATGAACCTTGTTCGTATTTTCCGTATAGTGAACGGTCACCAGCGTCCAAAAAAGCCTCAAGCTTCAAAATATCCGCCTGAACGCATTCCGGGAGCCGATTGTAAGCAATCTTCTGCGAAACCGCTCAGGCAGGCCAAAGTTGACTTGCCGAAAGACCGTTTTCAGCGGACGATCAGCGTATGGACTGGCAAACAATCACAACAATTTTCATCCTAACAATCGCTGCTGCGATCTTGCTGAACCGCATTTGGGGGTTTCTGCGCAGCGGAAAAGCAGGAAGTTGCGGATCTTGCGGCGGATGCGGGGGTTCCTCGAAAGGCGAACCATTTCAGATTATACAGCTCGGAACAGGTGGTCAGGCGGATGCCGGTTCGCCAAAAGGCAACGCAGGATTTCGCTGAGAAATCGTCCTGTGTTTAATCGTGCTGTCAAATCCGATTCAAAGGTTGAAGTCGATCGTTCGCTGAAATATCCGATGCTGGGGTGAGAAAACATGCTGATTCCAACGTTTTCGCGGTATGAAGTGATTCTCGGCGTTGATCGATGAATCTGTTGTCGATACTCTTTCCCGTTCCCCGCAAAACGGCATTCAGCCGCGCGGGTGTTTTCTCTACACGCAGCCGCTTCATTGCGGGTCTTGCCTGTCAGATCCAGCGTTTTGGTGTCTCAGCAGACACTTTGTTCACTGGAAAAAGGTGACGGTCGCTTCGCGCGTGTCGAAGTGATGGTGTGGAGCACAAAGTAATTTTTTGGAGTTTTCAGGGAAAATGGGTCGTTACACAGGTCCGAAAGGACGCGTCAATCGCCGTCTGGGAATGAATGTTTACGAGAGCGCTGGAGCGATCAAGGCTTC
>JBDNFT010001188.1:0-3146 GCA_041689695.1 Planctomycetaceae bacterium
GGAACTCGGCTGTTTGTTGAAGCGAGGCTTCCAGAAATGCGCCTTCGGTTCCGGCTCGAATAATCGACAGCGTCAAATCGCTGAACACATCTCGATGCATGCCCATGGCTTCGTGCAATTGCTTGCCTTCGGCGATTCGGCCTCGCACATCAGCCAGGACTTCCTTCAGTCGGTCATGAGTCGCCTGCTGAGCCAGCAGGTCCAGCGCCTGCAGTAGGGGGACTCCGTTGGTGAGCAGGTCGGACAGTTGCGTCAACGTCGCGGCAAGAATCTCAGCACGGATCGGCCGGTTGAATTTGAACTGGAACAACGGCTGCTTCGCCGGAGCAACGGTCATCGGAAACAGCGACTTCTGAGTGAGCATCGCCATCACGTCACTGCGTGAGTCGGCTGAGATCAGACCTTTCACATCCTGACCACTCATCGTTCTTGCGATGTAAGTGAAATCCGGCACTGCCGCCCCCAGAATTCGTTCAATCAACTTCGCTCATTTGCGACGCCACGATTGAACATCAACACGAATGCAAAAAGTGACCTCGCCGCTATTCGGCCTTGGTCACTCGCAGCACCTCTTCGATGCTGGTCACGCCGCGAGCAACCTTCAGCCAACCGTCCTGGCGAAGTGTTCTCATCCCACTGGCGATCGCTGCTTTGCGAATCTCATTTGTGCCACGACGCTCGCTCGCCAACACTTTGATTTCGTCGTTACTCACGAGCAATTCGTAAATGCCAAGTCGCCCTGAGTATCCCGTGTTTCGGCACTGACGACATCCGTTGGCTCGATAGATCGGCTGGCCAGCCGTGTAGTCTCCCAGCGGGAAGTCGGCGGGAACTTCTTCTTCAGACGGCATGTACGCTACACGGCAATGCTTGCACAACGTTCTCACCAATCGCTGAGCCATGATTCCTTCCAGCGTACTGCTGATCAGGAAGGGTTCAACGCCCATGTCGGCCAGACGCATGAAGGAGCCAGCCGCGTCGTTTGTATGCAGAGTACTGAAAACCATATGGCCGGTGAGCGACGCCTGAACCGCGTTTTCAGCTGTTTCAAAGTCGCGAATTTCACCCACCAGAACAACGTCCGGATCATGACGCAGAATGCTTCGCAAACACGCGGCAAACGTCAGGCCGACTTTGTGATTAACCTGAATCTGATTGATACCCTCAAGCTGATATTCAATCGGATCTTCAGTGGTGATGATCTTGTTTCGCTCGCTCTTGATCTCGGCGAGTGAACTGTAGAGCGTTGTGGTTTTGCCTGACCCGGTCGGTCCTGTGACAAGTACGATTCCGTGAGGCAATCGGATCAGTTCACGGAAGCGACTGCAGGTATCATCTTCCATCCCAACGCCGGACAGCGAAAACTTCATCGCGTCCTTGTCGAGCACTCGCATGACGACACCTTCGCCATGCAGCATCGGAATGATGGACACTCGAATATCCACTTCGCGACCCTGGACTCGCAGTTTAATGCGTCCGTCCTGAGGCACTCGTTTTTCGGCGATGTTCAATCTTGCCATGATCTTCAGACGGCTGAGAATGGCCGCCTGAAATCGGTTCAGATCAGGAGGCACAGGCTGATTCTGAAGTACTCCGTCGATGCGGTAGCGAATCTTCATTCCAGCCGCCTGCGACTCCATGTGAATATCGCTGGCTCGGTTCGTGACGGCTTCGGTCAAAATGTCATTGACCAGACGAACGACAGATGCCTGTTGAGCCATCGAAGCCGCTTCGGACTCTTCGAAGCTGAGGTCCCCAAGGATCTCGATCTCGTCTGTATTCTCGGCCGCCTGAGCCATCAAGCCGTCCAGAGTCTGAGCTCCAACGCCCAAATGCGTCTTGATCAGCGTTGCCACTTCGTGTGGCAAGGCAACGGATGTCATCACAAAAAGACCGGTCGCGGCAGAATCGGCATCGGCCGCCTGCACCTCAAACGGGTTGCTGACGACAATTCGGATTGACGCTGAGCTGCGATCGATCGGGAAGATTCCGTGGCGATGAATCAGCCGAACCGGAAATCCTTCAAGGACTGAACTGTCAATCGACTCTTTGGACAGATCGACAACGGACATCCCCAGCGAATGCGCCACAGCCTGAAGAGCCTGAAGGTCGGTCGCAAATCCAAATTCACTGGAGACGGCAGAAAGCCCGTCGGTCGTAAACAACCTTTGGACATGATCAAGCTCTTCGGCGGTCAAACGGCGCGGAGTATCTCGGTGCGCCGATGGGCGTTTTAGAATCGTGCTCATTGGATTTTTCAGATGGTGCCGAGGGTAGGTTGGGGTTCGGCGGGTGGGAATTCAGCGGGTTGCTGAGCCAAATGATCGAGCTGTCAGCCGTTAACGGTGGGTAATTTACGGGAGCCAGAAAGTGGCAGCAAGACTATTGCAACAGGCTCGACGTCGTCGTGCCGCCTTAACAATTCGCTAGATCGGCATTCTCGCCGGGCGGCTCTCGATAAGCCAGTCTTTTGGTGATTGCACTAGTCAATTTGCGATGTTTGAAAACAATAGGAAATACTCACCCGGCCTTGGGAAAATCGAGGTCTCGCTCGGATGTCGACCCTCGTTCGGGCCAAACTCAGTCCGCCCCGGGCGTTTTTGCCACTGTTTTTCGCGGCAGTATCTGAACAAATTAACTCTACTGGCCAAGCGGTCGGCAGTCCGGAGCGCGGCTTTTGAAGTTGCGCGATTCGAAGTTCTGGGCGATGAATTGGTCGAAACGAAAGAGAATTATCACAACCCGACGCGTAAGCGAGGGATTTTGGGGCACTCGGCCGAACAGCCAAAAATTAATCCCTCACTTACGTTTCGGGTTGTGAAAGTAGGAAACGCGCAACTTCGAAAAGCGCATCGTGGGACTTCGTCACCTGCGAATCCGCGATCCTCCTGATGCGGCCGCAGCACAACTCGAAGGGTCGATTTTACAAGAATAAATTGCAATAGGGTGATCCCGGACGCACACGGTTCAACGGCGTTCAGCCAATGGTCGTCGATTTAACAAAGTAGACCTCACTCTCCGAGTGAGGCAGGCCGCAAAACGCGGCCTTTGGCATTCGTCACTCAGAGACTGACGGCTACTATATTCACAAATTGAGTGCCACTGGTTGTACAGCCTGAGACTTATGCCGACTTGTACCGCGAACA
>JBDNFT010001189.1:0-4709 GCA_041689695.1 Planctomycetaceae bacterium
AAGAAGGCAGACATTGAAAGAATGTTGGCCGAAAATCGAGCCTTTTGGAGATTGGCGCAGTCAACAACCGCAAACGCCTTCATTGAGTTTCTGCTGGAAAAGACTGACCTTCAAAAACATCGTTTTGGATTTCCAAAACGCCCCACGATTCGATACTCGTGGCGGACTGCCAGCACATTTGCGCTGGTTCAATCGCTGAACGAGGATGGCTATTTCAGTCATCTGACAGCACTTCAACTCCATGGCCTGACTGATCAGATTCCGAAGACTGTCTATCTGAATGTCGAGCAAAAACTCAGAAGCGGTGGAGGTACCCTGACTCAGGCCGGGATCAATAGAGCCTTCGCCTCGCGTTGCCGAGTGTCCGCAAATGAGGCAATGTTTGCCGACCAGACGGTTTGCCTGCTCAACGGAGGCAACACGGATGCACTCGGGGTCATCGATCTGGCACTTTCGGATGGGACTTCGGTACGCGTTACAAACATTGAACGAACCTTGATAGATATTGTGGTACGACCGATCTATTCAGGAGGTGTCGAAGAATTGCTGCGAGCATTCCACGAAGCAAGTGGAAAGGTCTCCGTCAACAAAATGGCCGCATACCTTCGCCAATTGAACTATACCTATCCGTATCACCAGTCAATCGGCTTTCTACTCGAACGAACAGGCAAGTACAGTGCTACGGAGATCTCAATCTTCGAGCAGTTGCCACGCGATTTTGACTTCTCTCTAATACACCAGATGAAGTCCCCTGACTTCAATCAGAAGTGGCGACTATTCGTTCCAAAAGGAATGTAGGTGAGAACAGAAGTCCAACACGTAGTTGAAATAGAAGTCGAAGTCATGTATGTGTTGATCTGGCTTGACCATTTGGAGTACCGAAACAAAATCTCCTGAGTGGAACGCGTAGGTCTCAGAGATCTGTGAGATCAGCTGTAAGGGTACCCGTTTCGCCTCGAAAGTAGACGAAAGCAACGACCGGAATTCTGTTGATCCAGGCACGATCCTGAAAGCATCTGTCACAAGAAAGATATCAAAAAAGTCACGAGAACGAGCAGACGGGTGACTTCCGACAAACTGAACGTAACCTGGCATTTGTTGACAAATTGCTCGGATTTTTTCGCAAACAAACATCGCCGGCGTGTATGCGAAGATTGTGTACCCGTTCACTTCATTTCGCTGTTTTCGATACAGTATTCATGCTTGCTGATGTCGATCTTGAACCTCGTCGACCCCCTTTCTCCGACACTCAGGCAGTTGCGACGCAGATTTTCAACGTCGCCCTTGAGGTCTTGGAAGCGAGTGGATTCGATGATTTTGAAATCCACTTTGTATCCGCCCCAGAAAGGCTTCATGTCATCCGTGATGTTCGGTGGCACTTCTCTCAAGTTGACGTCAAAGACTTGCAGCCCTGCATCGCCAAACGAATTTGCCAGTGCTCGCGCATTAGGCTGGCGTAGGAGCTCTGGTGATTCTTCGAAGTCCGTATCGACAGAGACATCAATGTCTACTGATGAACGCGACGAGATACAATAAACCAGATCCAGCAGATTGCCTCCTTTGAGGACGAGCTTGTCCAGAAGAACGCTGTCCGAGAACAATCCTGCGATTGCCAAACGTTTAACTTTTTCAAGAAACAACGCAGAGTCGTTCCTAGGGTTTTTCTGAGCCATATGCAGTAACCTTCTCGTGCATCTTATTCTGAAAATCTCATTACCAATCCCCTCAATGCACATGCTCCTCAAAAAACGGGTTTTCCTTATCCCCGCCGCCCAGCACATACGCGAGCAAGTCAAAGATTTCTTCTCGGGTCAGTTTGTTCAGTACGCCCTTGGGCATGATGCTGACTTCGCTCGGCGTGCGGTCTTCGATGTCGGATTTGTTGATGATGGTGACCTTGTCGGGAGCGGAGGGGTTGTCGATGACTTTTAGCACTTCGCCGGTTTCTTCAAGGATCAGGCCGGTGATGACTTTGCCGGAGGTCAGAGCGATCACGTTGGACTGGTACTTCTTGTCGATCTTCTTGGATGGGTTCAGGATATGTTCCAGAACATCGACTTTCGAATACTCGGGCGGCAGTTTTGTCAGGTCCGGGCCGACGTTGTTGCCCTGGCCGTTCAGCTTGTGACAGCCAATACACGCGGCGGCTTTGAAGAGGGATTCGCCAACCGCGAAGTTGTTGGATCGATGTGAAAGGTGCATCACGTCGCCCTTCAAATCGTCGAGCTGCCAGTCGGTGTTGCGGCCTAGATATTTCAGCAGGTCGTCTTTCATCTCAAGTTTGTTGGCGGCGAGGTATGCAGCAGAATCGGCTTCATAGGCTGATAAGTCTGCGACGACGTACAAAGCTCCGTACATGCGACGCCAGTGGCCGGGGTAGGTGCAGACGTACGGATAGATGCCCGGCTCCTTCGGAACTTCAAAGAAGATCGAATCCGTTTGTTCCGGTTGGACCAGTTTGCTGGCGACCAAAATTTTGTCGCTCTTTGGGATGAAGTTGCGGGCCGCTGCGTCGGCATCACGTCCGGTGGCTTCGGCAAGTTCTCCGACTTCGGCCATAAAGCCAGGCAGCACGACGGCAAAGTTGTGCGGCATGTTGTCGGTGTTGGTGAGTCGAAATTCGACGGGTCGACCGGCCTGAACCGCCACCGTTTCGCGATCGTAGATCATACGTTCTCGGACGGTGCCCAGGGTAATCAACGGCACGACGACTTCTGCGAGGCGTTTTTCGAAGCGAGCCTTTCCAGCAGCGTCGAGACGCGTCGTTACGCCATCAGCAATCTGCAGCGCCAAACGGGCTTGTTCGGAATTGCGATCTCGTGGTTCACGACTGGCGATATACGACACGGCTGCTTCGGCAAGATTGCCAAGTTGCTCTTTGGGCCACGTCTCAACTGGAATGGTGACCAGTGATTGCAACGATGAATTCACCGATTCACGTTTCTTCAACAGACTGGCGAGGATTTCTGTCTTCGCAGCCTCGTGACCGGGGATATTCATCATCGCATGGATGCCAACATCCTGAACGGTTCGCTCCGCAGCGGAGACGAGCACATTGGCCGGAATCTGTTCTTTCTGAATACCAGGACCGCTCCACGACACCGTCAGCCCATCGCCGCCGCCGTTATCAAAGTACGTAGCGATGATTGGATGCAGTCCGGCAGTTAGCCTGACGGTGCCGCTCTTTTCGACTATACCATGCAGACCGTCATTGTCGATCAGCAGTTCTCCATTGATATAGAATCGTGAACCGTCGTCAGAGGCGAGGTCGAACGTGTACTCGCCTGGTTTTTCAATGACTATGTGCCCGGTAAACATCAGAGCGAACGCATCGCGAGTTTTCAGCACCGGCTGATCCATCACAATTGTCGTGGCGACACCCGTGTTCGACGGCGTCATTGCCTGCAGTGTCTCGCGAGCCACATTCGATGGATTCGGCGCGTAGAAATCGACCTTCAAGCCCGGCTGCGTGAGCGGCGTCGATCCTTTGGACCCTTCAAGTTTTGGCATGATCGCCGCGATAGATTCCATGAGTGAACTCTTCGCATCGTTAGAAGACACAAGTGCCACCGATCGCAAGACGTCTTCAAGTTTCAGCTGACCATTTTCAGCAGCGGTGAAGACAGCGTCGCCATTTCCATCGGCACTGATCCATGCGGCAATGGCGACTCGGCGAGTTTCACCGGACTTTGCAGTCGTGGCGAGTTTCGCGATTCGGTCTCGTACCTTTGCCAGCTGATCCGTTGGTTGACTGGCCAGCAACTGGCTGAGGCTATTGAGCACATTCACGCTGGCTTTAGCGTTCAGCTCTTCGATGAGCGTGAAGAGCTCTTCGATCTCGGCGACGTTGCGAAGTTTCGCCAGTCCGGAAAGCGACGTCTGCAGAGTTTCGACGGGAACACTTTCGCGAGTCAGGATGGCTCGATAAACGCCTTCGGATTTCTCCATCTTCAGCAGGTCTTCCACGCTGGAGTTCGAGAGCGCGTAGGCTTCGGCATCCTTCGAGAGCGGAATTGGTACAGGGGCGGTCAGGTAACTTCGTATGACCGAATCGAGGTCAATAATCTTTCGAGCTTCACCAATAACAAAAGAAAGCTGAGGATCCTGTTCTGTATTCAAAGCGGCAAATACCGTTTCCGCATTCCACTCAAGCAATTCTGGCTGAAAGAATGTGGCAGCAACCACTGCCTCTGCTCGAACCTGCGGATCTGCGTCCTTTCCAAGTGACTTGACGGCCATGACGCATTCGCCGAATTCCTCGGGGATATTCAACTCCTTGCCGGAGGCTGGCTGTAGCTTCGTTTCTCTGACGACATCGCGCAGGTATCTGAGTGACGCTGACCGAGCCTTTGGTTCTGGGCTACCTAACAGCGTCCGGCATAACGCGCCGTTCGGTACTCGAACCTGCTGATGGACCCATAACGCCTCAACAAAATTCCTCGCCTGCACTGGATTCTTCGCATCGAACTGCTTAATCCAATCATTCACTGCGGCAACAACCTCCTCTGGATTGCGGCCAGTCAGTTCGAGCCGGGCGCGATAGCGTTCCGCCAGTGTCGGAGAACCAAGCGTTGCGACAACATCCGCAGTGCTGGCTTTGTCAAGCTTCACGACCTTTTGGATATCGCGACCTTCCGCAGTCACGCGGTAGATGCGGCCGTGCTGATGATCGCGGCTGGGGTCACGCAGGTTGTGCTGCATGTGGCCGA
>JBDNFT010001190.1:0-2243 GCA_041689695.1 Planctomycetaceae bacterium
GCCTGCTGAACGGCTGGCAGCAGCAGCGCGATCAGAATTGCGATGATGGCAATTACCACCAACAGCTCAATAAGTGTGAAGCCTCTAAATCGCGATTTCATCATCAAAATCTCCAATCAGAAAAGAGTAGTAACAGAACACCTAATCAAGTTTAGCCTTCACATTCTCGGGAACGCAAGTCCTGTACCATGCCAAATTCCGAGAAATCCTCCCTGCGGATTTTTTATGTAGCCATTCGAATGGCATATATTTCAGCGATTTACTGAGTGCTACGTTCGTTTCTATCGTCATAAATGGGAGGTCAGTTTCTTGCGCAGTGTCCTTGCATGTTGCTGCTTTTCCGTGCTGCTTGCAGTGTTTGTGCATTGTGTACAAATCGCTGTGATTCAAAAAAAGATGCAGAGGCACTGTATCGAGCGGGGACACGTGAAAAAGACAATCAGACGTTTGTCGTACGTTTGCAATCGGCGACGTGATAAGTGAATGCCACTGAGATTTCAACATTGTGATTTCACCAATGGATGGCCCCGTTGTTCGGATTGGCAAAGCCATTTGAATACGCTTTTTGATGAAACCTGGGGCGATACGGGATTCTTCGTCCGCTGGGCAGTGGCGGCTTTGCGGTGGTCTACCTCGCCCGCGATGAAGAACTTCACCGTCAGGTCGCCATAAAAGTGCCGCGGCGTGATCGATCCGATGGGCGGATAGGGCCATCCAGATATTTATCAAACGGATGGCCCTCTTATTCCGCCGCAATGGCGAAATCCTGACGATGAATGAGTACGACAAATCGTGAGCGGAAATCTAGCCTGACGCGGAGTACGGCATGTCAACGCCGTGAAGGTTTTTCCTTGTGAAAAGACACGTTCGCAAAAGCGATCAGAAGGCGATTCAGGCCTGGAAGGGCGATACGGCCTCTGTCCCTGGCTCAGGCCACCGGAGCTATCCAATACCATGCAAAAAGGCCCGGAGGGCCGACACAGATTCAGCAAGCAGTCATTGCTGTGTCGGCCCTCCGGGCCTTTCGCTTCCTCTTGATCATGTCCGGGGCCTGACCGGCCCCGGCAGAGGTTATGTCGGCCCATGCGAGCCCGAATCGCAACCCAGGAAACGCCTTTACTCAGTGTTTTTACTTGTCAAAATCTTTCACGGCGTTGAGCACATGTCCGCCTGGAAAGGCTGACGTACTTTTTCTCAGGACCATGCCTTACGATCGCAGGAAGCCTTTGGCTTTTAGCAGCTTGATGACGGCGTTGGCACATTCGTCAACCGACTGCTCTCCAGACTTCAGTACAAGGTCAGGCGATTCCGGGACCTCGTACGGCGCTGTGACGCCGGAAAATTCCGCCAGCTTGCCGGCATCGGCCTCAGCGTATTTCCCGCGAGGATCACGTTCGCGACACAGTTCAATCGGAGCGTCAACGTAAACCGTCAGGAATCTTTCCGTGCCGATGACTCCAGCCACTTTGTCGCGAACAGTGGCATTCGGGGCCACAAACGCCGCGATGCAAATCAGCCCGGCGTCGTTCAAAATGTTTGCAAGGTATGCCGATCGTCGCAGGTTTTCTGATCGTTCTTCGAAGCTGTACCCAAGGTCTTTGCTGAGGCCTCGGCGAACCTGCAGTCCGTCCAGAACCGTCACCGCTCGACCACTGTCGAACAGCTTGCGTTCAACAGCTTTGGCAATCGTCGTCTTGCCGCTGTTTGTGATGCCGGTCAGAAGGACTGTGACAGGCTTCTGGCCATAGCGAGCTTCTCGTTCGTTGACAGTGACTTCGTTGAAGTCGCCATGCTGCTTCACGTCTTCCTCGGCGGGAATATCGACTTCCCACGCAGCCAGTTTCTTCCCACTGGTGCTGCGGTCGAGAATCATGCCGGCCGCGACGGTCGCGTTGGTGATCCGATCGATCAGGATCAGAGCGCCGGTGGAGCGATTGCTCTTGTACGGGTCGAAGCAGATGGGTTCATTCAGAGACAACCGGCAACGACCGATTTCGTTCAGATTCAACTGCGGCGAGGGACTGCTGCGAAGCGTGTTGACGTCGATTCGGTAACGCAGGGATTCGATGGCTCCGGTGATCAGTTGGGCCGAGTGTTTCACCAGGTAAGTCTTGCCGGGAACCATCGGTTCTTCGGACATCCAGACCAGCATCGCTTCGACGGCATCGGCTGTCGCGGGCACGTTGCCGGGCTTGACAATCATATCGCCGCGACTGGCATCCACTTCGTCTTCGAACGTCAGA
>JBDNFT010001191.1:0-2570 GCA_041689695.1 Planctomycetaceae bacterium
TCCTAAACTCAACGAAGCTCTTTAGTCTGAAATCTCACAAAGAAACGTGACAGGCTGAAGTCTTCATTTCCGTAAACATAGTCCGATGGCGGAGCGTCATCGAAACCAAAGGTAATTTTTCGTGGCTAATTTAGTTCAACCTGTTCTTCTCAACGGCTCATGGACTTCCAGCATTGGAACGTCGACGTTTCAGGCCGTAAATCCAACCACCGAAGAACTGCTGCCAGGTTCGTTCCCCGTCAGTCCCTGGGAAGAAATCAACACGGCACTTGATGCCGCTGCGGATGCATCGCGACAAATGCGAGGCTGGCCGGGAACTCGTTTTGCTGACTTCCTGGAATGTTACGCCAAAGAAATCGAAGCGCGAGCAGAGCTGCTGATTGAAGCCGCACATGCTGAAACAGGCTTGCCAAAGTCGCCGCGTCTGAAAGATGGCGAATTGCCTCGAACAACCAATCAATTGCGGCAGGCCGCGAAAGCAGCTCGAACAAGTTCATGGTGTTCGCCGGTGATTGATACAGCTGGCGGCATCCGATCCATGCTTGGCCCGATCGGGCCGGTTGTGGTCTTTGGCCCAAATAACTTTCCGTTTGCGTTCAATGGAATCTCTGGCGGCGATTTTGCTGCTGCGATTGCAGCTGGTAATCCAGTGATCGCTAAGGGGCATCCGTGTCATCCCGAGACAACTCGCATTTTCGCTGAAGCCGCACTCGCTGCGATTCAGGAAACCGGCATGCCGCTGGCTTTAGTCCAATTGATCTATCGCACAAGTCACGAAGATGGTGCCAGGCTTGTTTCCGACTATCGCATCGGGGCGTCTGGCTATACGGGTGCTCGACAAACGGGATTGACACTCAAAGCCGCCGCCGATGCAGCGGGTAAGCCGATGTATCTGGAACTTTCGAGTATCAATCCTGTCTTCATCATGCCCGGCGCGCTGAAGGAACGAGCGGCTGCGTTGGCAGATGAATTCACCAGCAGTTGTCTGATGGGAACCGGGCAATTCTGCACGAACCCCGGATTGGTTGTTGTGCCTGCAAGTGAACCGGGCGATGCCTTCGTCGCTGCCGTGGCGGAACGATTTAGTAAAGCGAACGTCGGAACAATGCTGGGCGAAGGCGTTCGAAAAAGTTTCTCAAGCGGGATTCGTACGTTGATCGATGCTGGTGCAAATCTCGTCACAGGTGGTGAACCGGGCGGTGGCAAAGGAATCTGCTTCCAAAACACTTTGCTGACAGTTGATGGTAAGCAGTTTCTGGTGAACCCTGAAGTCTTTCAGACGGAAGCGTTCGGAAACGGCTCACTCTTTGTCCTGGCCGATTCGGTAGAACAGATGGCTGAGATCGCTGAGTCCCTGGAAGGAAATCTCACCGGTGCGATCTATTCAGATACCGCCGGCAGTGATGACTCGGACTATTCCGCGATCGAAAAACCTCTGCGTACAAAGGTCGGTCGTTTGCTGAACGACAAAATGCCGACTGGCGTTGCAGTCAGCCCGGCGATGAATCATGGCGGGCCATTTCCTGCTACCGGTCATCCTGGATTTACTGCTGTTGGCATCCCGGCGTCGGTCATCCGCTTTGGCATGTTGCAGAGCTACGACGCAATTCGCCCGCATCGTCTGCCACCGGTCCTGCAGAACAAAAATCCCGGCAGCATTTGGCGCTGCATTGATGGTGAATGGTCACAACGAGACGTTTAGTCAAATCTGGACGGGACTGGAGTCCCGTCCTACGGCTAGCCATGCTACTTCTTTCCGTCTTTACTTTCTGATTTGTTCTTTTCAGAAGGATTCTGCAGATGCCATGCCACAAGCCATTCTTCAGATTTTCGAGCGAATCCGTATTCATCCACCATGCGTTTTTCCATGTCGGCGAAGTGTCCTGCACCATAGAAAATCCCGACATTCTTGTGGCCCTTCTTGAGCTCTCGATCCATCACCTCGAAACATTTTTTGTTCCGTTCCGTAATGATGGTTGAAGTGCCGTCAAGACCGGCAAACGCTTCTCCTTCGCCAGCCTTGGCGAGTTGTACTGCGGCGATGCGGCGAACGCGGTAGAGTCGATCAGAGGTCAACATCGACAATATCACGTCCAGATTCATCGCCAGCGGATTACTTTCCTGCTGGCTGCTGACTGACTTACCCATTTCCTTCAACAGCATTCCAGAAAATGATTCTCCGCGCGCCTTCATTGATGCTTCAAATTCTTCGGCCGTCATATCGGCGTGAACAAAATTCCTGGCAGAGTAATCGACGGCGGTCAATTGAAATTCCATGCCCAGGGCATCCTTCATGCCGAGCTGTAGCACTCCAATTGCGGCCAGTCCGACTTTGGCTTCGGTCCATTCCTGCTCTTCTTCCAGAACAGGTCGTCGCGAGCCCTCTCCTCCACCGGGACGCAGATCACGTCGTACGGCCTCTTCCGGCATGACCGCTTCAAACAGCAGGACGTCATACTTTTTGAAGAGTTCGTTGAGTTGGTCGTAGTAATCCGGGTCACCCAAATGAATGGCACCGATCAGATCAACAGATGCGTTCGGATACTTTTTTGAGTCTGCAAAACGGATCA
>JBDNFT010001192.1:0-1900 GCA_041689695.1 Planctomycetaceae bacterium
AAAGAAAACCCGGATGCCTCCGAAATGGAGGCTTCGTCAAACACCGGAATTGTTCCATTCTGTCGTTCCGTGTCCGAGAGTATCCACCTCTCTGTGGTAGCACTTCTACGCAACAAAAGCTGTTCCTCAAGAATACTGATCTTCGTGCGCTCTACGTCCGTGAATCCAATTTTGATTTGGTACCTAACGACACTGTCTGGGCCAAACAGTTTGGTCTTGTTCGCGACGGATTCCGGAAACGTCGCTTCGACCGCCAATTCGAAAAAACCGATCGACGTATCGAAAAGCAAGTCGTCAAAATTGCCTGACCGAGCCTGCAATGCCGAAAGCAAACCGTTGCGAGGCTGACGAACGATTTCGCCAAGCAGGCAGATAACGTCAAGGAACGTCGATTTTCCGACGCCGTTGCCTCCAACCAGCACTTCGAAACCGGTCAGCGACTGATCGACTTGCTTCAAACAGCGATAGTTTCTGGCCTGAATTCGAGTCAGCATAGGAGATCCTCAAGCTCAGCGAACTGAGTTCAAACAGCTGCTCCCGCGAACTCGCGGATATCAGTAACACAACCTTCAACCGCGGCAGCAGCGACCATGGCTGGGCTCATCAGCAGCGTTCGCCCAGTCGGGCTACCCTGACGACCTTTGAAGTTACGGTTGCTGGACGAGGCACACACTTCGCGGCCTTTGAGCTTGTCGGGATTCATCGCCAGGCACATCGAGCAACCTGCTTCCCGCCATTCGAAACCAGCGGCTTCAAAGATCAAGTGCAAGCCTTCCTCCATCGCCTGCTTGCGAACAACCTGAGATCCCGGCACCACGATCGCTTTGACATGCGGCGATACTCTGTGCCCTTCGACAACTCGTGCGGCTTCGCGAAGGTCGGAAATACGACCGTTCGTACAGGAACCGATAAAAGCGACATCGATCTTTGTACCTTTGATCGGCTGACCTTCCGTCATGCCCATGAATTCCAGAGCTTCTTTGATAAGCTTCTGTTCGTCAGCAGCGACTTCGCTGATTCTTGGCAGCGGCTGGCTGACTCCGACGGACTGGGCCGGCGTAATGCCCCAGGTCACGGTCGGTTCGATGTCTGCCGCGTCGAACGTCACAACGTCATCGAACTGAGCATCATCGGCTGACGCGAGGCGCAATCACCACGCGGATGCTCGATCGAAGTCCGCACCCTTTGGTGAAAACGGGCGGCCCTTCAAATAATCGACCGTCTTTTGATCTGGATTGATGTAACCGCAGCGAGCTCCGCCTTCGATGCTCATGTTACAAACGGTCATGCGTTCTTCCATCGACATCGCGTCGAAAGTCGTGCCCGCAAATTCGTAGGCATAGCCAACGCCGCCCTGCACACCAAGTTTCTGGATGATGTAAAGGATCACGTCCTTGGCATACACGCCCGGAGGCAGTTCGCCGTTGACGACAACCTGACGAACTTTCGGACGATTCAGAAACATCGTCTGAGTCGCAAGGACCTCAGCGACATTGCTGGTGCCAATCCCGATGGCGATGCTTCCAAATGCTCCGTGAGTGCTCGTATGGCTGTCACCGCAGACGATCGTCATGCCTGGCTGAGTCAATCCCTGTTCCGGACCGACAATATGGACGATCCCCTGACGATTGTCTTTCAGATCCAGCAGAATCACGCCGAAATCTTTGCAGTTCTTTTCGATCGCCGACATCATCTGTTCGGCCAGGCCGTCCAAAAATGGTCGAGCCTGGCTAGCCGTTGGAACAATGTGATCCACCGTAGCAACAGTACGTTCAGGAAAGGCGACCTTCAGATTCCGATCTCGCAAAATTTCGAATGCCTGCGGACTTGTGACTTCGTGAATCAGATGCAGCCCGATAAACAATTGCGTCTGCCCGCCAGGCAGATTTTGTACAGCATG
>JBDNFT010001193.1:0-10625 GCA_041689695.1 Planctomycetaceae bacterium
ATTCACAGGTACTGGTCTGGAGGCATGGTTAAAACAAGTTGGTGCGGATACGGTGTCGATTGCGGGATACATGACTCACATGTGCTGCGACACAACCGCGCGGCAGGCATTTCACCTTGGCTACAAAGTCGAATTCCTTAGTGATGCGACGGGGACGCTGACGATTGAAAACTCTGCCGGCGTCGCAACGGCCGAACAAATGCAGCAGTCGATCCTGGTGGCTCAACAGATGTTTATCAGCGAAGTCATCAGTTCGGCCGCGTGGCAGAATCGCATCGTGGGCGCTTGATTTCTCAAATTAGGCCGGCTACCAACTGCTTTGACTTGTCTCGCTGGACCATGAACTGAATGACGTAGAAGAATCCGTGCTGGGAGATGATGTGTCGGGCATCGAAAATGTGGATGAGTTGCCGAAATTGTGATGCGCGGCAGATGAGTCTGATAAACCTGTCGCCATCATTCCCAGCCCGGCACCCAATGATCGTTCGCGATCACGGCGTTCGCGCTCGCGTCTGCGTTCTCGCTCATTAGCAGCGTATTCTGCATCGCGGATTTCCTGCCGGGAACCCGCGACAACGGCACCCGCGATTTCAATTGCCTGTTCGTAATTTTGATTGTCCAGAGCCTGCTGAGCCGTCTGGAGCTGAGGCTTAACAGCCGAAACGTCTGCTCGAAAACCGGATCGATAAAAACTCTCCGCCTGACGCAGTTCGCGTTGAGCCTGCATAATTTCCTCAGCCGCTTTCGCTGCCAGTCGGATATCTTCTTTCGCCATTTGTTCGGATATCGAAATGTCGTCCCGAACGCCGCGCAGTACTTCGGCGATCTGAAGCCAATCGGCTCGACTTAGCGCGGTGGACTGGACGAGCTGCTGCAGCGACGTCTCTGCATCGCGGAACCGACGATTCGCAGTGGCACGGTCTGCGGTCGATGACTGCAGCAATGATGCGACTCGCGCACGATACTGTTGAAGCTGGTTCAGCTCAGCCGTGGCATCGGAACGAATCTTTCGCAACTGCTGAAGTCGCTGATCGCCCGAGGCAATTCGGATTGAAGTGTCACTTTGCAATTGTTTCAGTTGGCGCAAGGCTGCGGCCGCTCTTTGATAGAACTGTACCTCGTCCGAACCTGCAAGCGTAGCGTCGGATAGAATTGTGTTGGCGTGCGAAACTGTGTCAGATGATGTGGATTGCAGATTTGCCACAGCCATCCAAGATGCCGGCGCAAATTCAGATTCAAGGGCAGTAAAGACTGAATTCAGTGTCTTAAGTTGTGACTCCAGTTGGTGTTGTTCGTTTGTGCGAATGGGGAATTCGCGCCGACAGAATGCCTGTGAATCCACCTGTAACTGAATCGCCGACTGCGACTGAGCGGCAAGTTCGAATCCCTGTTTCAGATGTTCGGCGGCGGTGTTGGCATCGGCAAGATCCAGCAGTTTCAGACATTCTTCGCAGTGGTGCTGAATCGTCGGGAACAAGGGCGAAGGATCGGAACCTTCTTCACGAAATTTCATACCGGCACTGCGGAGTGACGCGAGTCGCACGGTGACCGTGTTCAGCTTTCCATGCAGTTCATCGATTCCTCGCCGATGTTGCAGAATGCGTTCGGTCAGACTGCCGACGGAGCGGAGAACTTCCTGAGCGTTGGTCTGAATTGTCAGGCAGCCAATGGGATCCGGCACGGTGATCTTTGCCGCAAGCGTTCGCATCTGGGCGACTTTTTCGAGTGCTGGCTGATAGGGCTCTGTGGCAAGCTGCACATTCTGCAGCTCGCTAAGCTGCTTATGGATGCGGACAAGATCTTCGTCAAGCGACTTAGCCAGGCGCTGGACTTGTGCATGGGCGTCTTCGAGGCGATCGAGTGTCTTGACACATTGCTCGTTGAGCGAATTTTCGACGTCACTGACGGGAACGGTCTCAAGCAGCTTTGATGCTTCCAGCAGCGCGCTGCGTCCAAAGAAGTGTTCCTTTTTTTTCAGTGCATCAACTTTGTCCCAGACGTCCATCAGTTCCAGCCATCGTTGGCGGAGTGTTTCCAGTGATGTCTGAATGCCGTCGTACATCGTCAGCGTCTCGCCGATCATGGGCTCAATGTAATCTTTGTCAGTGAATGGCAACTTGCGATGCCGTTCGCGGAGCAAATCAATGTCGTCGCTCAACTCCACAACATGTTGGCGAAAGCTGGCTCTCTTGACATCGAACGGTTTTCGGACACGGAGGTGCATGATTCGCAGTATCAACAGCGTTAACAGACCGATTGCTATTCCAGTTCCAGCGATATAGGTTGGCGATGTTGCGACGTGACGCAGAAATGATGGCGACGATTCCTGGATCGTTTGCGGCACTTCTGTGGACGCAATCACAGACGGCGCAGCAAGTGGTGTCGCAGTCGCGGGCGGCGTGATTGTCATCTGCGGTGGTTGGGAGCTCGCGACTGGCAATGATTGGGAGATCACTTTCGGCGGAGCTTGCATTTGATCAACCGCGATGATTTGCGTGTTGATCTGTTTGAGCAATGCCTGGACGGCTTCCGGATAGTTTCCGGCTTTGGCCAGCGGTATAAAATATGGCTGGACCAGTTGTTGATCGATGGCCACTCCATTCAATCCATAATCCTGCAACAGTGTCTGTCCGGCCTTGACTGAGATTTGTCGATTTTGGATTGCGAGGACGACAAGCACAGAGCGTTGAGTATCAAAGGCAATGCCGTTTCTGGCCGCCAATTGAAGCCAGTGTTCATGCAGCCGATCGGTATAGTCTTTGGTGGCCGTGGGGCTGCTGCCGCTGGATTCAACAACGACTACGTAATACGTTTCGCGGCCAGATTGCTCAAGTTCTGCAATTATCGAAGGCAATGACTGCCATGCCGCTGAATCCACACCAGAAAACGTAAGTCGTTCGCCAGTGAACTCCGGCATTTCAGACTGACCATCGCAGATCCGTGCATCGACTGTGAGCGCGAAGAAAATCAGTAACAGAAGCCTGATGAAATACGAATTGCCGAATCGATGCAAGCGACGAATCGATCGAGACGCCATGATGAATTCCATGACTATGATTGTTTTCTGCGAATGGCCGTGAAGTTGCGAACCTGAGCGGTGAGTGCGATTTCTGTTGGCAGGCGTTCCATAGAACTCGCACCATAAAAGCCATTGATCTCGGGAAGGCGATCCATCATAAATTGTGCGTCGTCCGGCATGGCAATTGGTCCGCCGTGACAGAGCACAATCACATCGCGGCGAACGGATCTTGCGGCTGCGGTAATGTCGGCCACTTTCGACACACATTCTTCCAGAGTCAACGCTGTCGTCGCGCCGATAGTGCCACTGGTGGTCAGGCCCATGTGAGCCACGATGATGTCGGCTCCTGCTTTCGTCAAAGCCGCCGATTGCGCGGGATCAAAAGCGTACGGTGTTGTCAGCAGATCAAGGTCATGTGCCGCCGCGATGCAGTCGATTTCATGCTGAAATCCCATGCCAGTTTCTTCCAGATTCGCACGGAAGACACCATCAATCAGGCCGACGGTTGGAAAATTCTGTATCCCCGCGAATCCGATGTCTTTGAGTTCACGCAGAAAATGATCGCGAAGCATAAACGGGTCTGTGCCACAAACACCGGCGAGCACCGGAGTATGCGTCACGGCGGTGAGTACTTCGTTTGCCATTTCGCGCACGATCTGATTGGCATTTCCATATGGCATCAACCCAGACATCGAACCTCGACCTGCCATGCGAAAGCGGCCGGAATTGTAGATCACG
Organism: Planctomycetaceae bacterium; assembly: GCA_041689695.1. Lineage (GTDB taxonomy): Bacteria > Planctomycetota > Planctomycetia > Planctomycetales > Planctomycetaceae > SXXK01. The sequence continues at coordinate 3,758 of JBDNFT010001193.1, forward strand.
ATCAGATCGATTCCGCCCGCTTCTTCACATTTCGCACTGATGCCGGTTCCGGCACCGCCACCGATGATCGGTAGACCGTCGGCAATTTTTTTGTGAAGACGCTGCAGAATGTGCTGACGGGTTTGAGCCAACGTTGAGTCTCCTGTTTATTTAGCTTTAGGATCGCTCCTACTGAGAAATGGCGCGTTTTAGCAGATTGTGTGTGATCTGCTGCACTCGGTCATCAGGTCCGTGAGGCCGACTGTGATGAGACCACGGCAATGTATGGCCTGGTGGATCTCCCAAGGCTTGTGCCCACCAGATCGTGGCGGCATTGAAGACGAAATTGTTTTTGGGGCCGGGATAAATCGTGGCCGTCCACTGCTGGGGATTCACTCCGCCCTGCCACGCTGTTCCGCCACCGACCACTTCCAGTCCGGGAATAGCGGCAGGGCTGCCGTGATACTCCCAGCCAATCAGACCGGGAATTGATTCACCATTCTTCATGCCAGTCTTTTCAAACATCCAGTGTTCCGTCTTGATGGCCGTCCAGTCTCCGCCGCCATTGACGGGTTCAACGTTACGAGCGCCCATGAGCAGACCTTCGTCGGGGCCTCGAAATGGAAACGGGCCGTTGTCTTTTTCACGACCGACAGCATAGTCATTGTCGCCACCATACGGACCGCCGCGGAACATGATTCGATTGGGGCGACCGTCGAATGAAGCTCGCAGAGGCGTCACCCAGCAGACACTGTTACCGGACAGGAACAGCAGATTCACGCCGTCATCACGCATCTTTGTGACGCTGTCGAACTGCCGACGATCACAATATTCGTCGTGACCGATACTGACAAACGTTTTGCACTTCAAGCCACGATCGGGTGTGAGCATGTCGCTGTTGGAAACGTAGCTGACGTCGTATCCAGTCTGCTCCAGCCAATACGTCATCGGAAATTCATAGGGAATAAATTCGCCTGCACCGACTGTCAGCGGATCATTAACCACGGACGTATACTGGGATTCGCGACCATACGGACGGTCGAAACTCACATCTGCCCAAGGACCTTGTCCGCCTTTGGGATGTGTATAGACCGAATAGTGACTCGGCCAGACGTTATATGCCTGCCATGTATTGTCCGAACACTGGAACAAAACATCCGCCGGCCGATCATCACGCACGATGAAGATCACGTAGCTTTGCCAGTAGGGTTCATTGCCTTCCGGGATTGTCGTGAGTCGACCAAGATAAACGCCGCTGAGCCATTCATTGGGAATCGTGAGTGATAGAGATGCCTTCCACTGACATTCATGCAGATCCTTTTCGCCTGGCGTGGGATCCTGTTGAGTCATCCCTTCGACTCGATCAATTGTCTTCATCAGCCTTGCACCACGTCCGCCGTAGTAGCCGGTGCGAAAGAATTCCACCTTGAATGCGCGGGCCGGTTTGCTCGACACCATGATGTCGATTGATTCGCCAGCTTTCAGACTTTGCTTCGAGCAGTATCCTTCGATGCGAGTCGAGCGGCAGCCGCCAGCTTCGACCTGGACTCGCGTCAACTGCCAGTCTCTTGCACCTTCGTGAGCGTTTTCCTGCTGGATCAGATTCAGCGAGTCGGCAGCATTGCTCGGTTGCCCCGCTAAAACAGCGATGGTCACCAACGTCAGGAAAGAATTTACTAAACGCATGTCTCGCATGTATTGCCTCTTTGTCCCATGACGGGTCTCCAGACCCGATCGTCCTTGTTCCGAGGCTCCGGCCTCGGAACACGATGCAAGGGAGGCTCCTGCCTCCAGAAAACAAAAGTGGAGGCAAGAGCCTCCGGAACAGTGCGTTCCAAGGCTGGAGCCCCGGAACGAGCGTCCTACGTAACTTTACGACATAATGTCTGTAACAACCTGACCGTAAACATCCGTTGGACGGAAATTGCGGCCAGCGTAGCGGAAGGTGAGTTGTTCGTGATCGACACCCAACAGATGCAGTATCGTAGCGTGCAGATCGTGCATGTGGACTTTGCCTTCAACGGCCATGCGTCCGATTTCATCAGTGCTGCCCCAACTGAAACCTTTCTTCACGCCGCCACCAGCCAGAAAGACGGTAAATCCTTTTGGGTTGTGATCACGCCCGTCGGAGCCCTGTGAAAACGGCGTTCGCCCGAATTCACCGCCCCACCACACAAGAGTGTCTTCCAGCAAGCCGCGTTGCTTCAGATCGGCCAGCAAACCCGCAACAGGCTTGTCGGTCGCCTTTGCATGAGTCGCGTGAGCTGGCATGTTGGAATGCTGGTCCCAGCGAGGATTCGTAGATTGGTCTGCGTAGTTGACCTGCACAAAACGAACGCCGGATTCGGAAAGCCGCCTGGCCAGAAGACATTGCTTGCCGAACTGATCGGTTTCTTTTTCACCAATCCCGTACATCTTCGCAGTCGATTCGGTTTCGCCAGACAGATCCAGAATCTCCGGTGCCTTCGATTGCATGCGCCAGCCAAGTTCATAGTTTCGGATGACAGCGTTAATTTCATCGTCGGAACCGTTGCGACGAGCCGATTGCAAATGATTCAACCGCTGCGTCAGATCGTAACGCTGCTGCAGATCTTCGGTCGAAAGTTGAGCGTTGCGGATATGATCAATCGTCATTTGATCGGCCGATTGAAATGATCGGCCAATCGACGTTCCCTGACAGACGGCCGGTAGAAACGCGTTGGAATAGTTTCGTGGACCACCATTGGCATCAGAAGGCTGCAACGAAACAAAACCTGGCAGACTCTGATTTTCAGTCCCAAGTCCGTACAAAATCCATGAACCGATCGACGGACGAACCTGCGATGTTGCTCCTGTATGCAGAAACAAGGTACTCGGACCATGCGCGACGCCTTCGGTATGCATGCCGTGCAGAAAGCAAAGATCATCGACATGCTGACCGATGTTTGGAAACAGATCCGAGACAGCTCGACCACATTCGCCATACTTTGAAAACCGCCACAGCGGCTTCATCAGTTTCTGTTTTGTTTCTTTGCCGAAGTCGCCAAAACGCACGCCGGTGAAGTCGATCGACTGACCGTCGCGATCCACGAGTTCCTGTTTGTAGTCGAATGAATCAACGTGACTTGGCCCGCCCTGCATGAAGATGAAGATCACTCGCTTCACGCGTGGTGCAAACATCGGGCGTTGTTCGGCAACAGAGATTCGCCCTGAAGATTTTGTCGTTTCTGCCGTCGCAGACTGCGCGAGCATTGCCTGCAGCGCGAGAGCACCAAAGCCGCAGCTTGTGCGATTGAGCAGTTCTCGACGTGATGGCAATGTTTGTGGGATCATCTGCGTTTCCTCTTGTGGTTTAGCAGAGCATTGGAGCGTTGCATTTCACTCGTTCCGGGGCTCCAGCCCTGGAACGCACTGCCCGGAGGCTCCTGCCTCCTGAGTGTGGAGGCAGGAGCCTCCAATGCAGTTTGTACCGAGGCAGGAGCCTCGGTACAAGAATCTTCTACTTCGCAGCTTTTTCAAATCCGGCATCGGCCAGCCCAGTGAAGCCGGCCTTTAATGGACGAATGTCGTAGTTCTTTCCCGCGAGGATTTCTGCACACTGAAGAACTCGACCACCTGATCTGCAGTGAACGTAAACACATTTATCTTTTGGAATTTTTGCCAATGCCGCCGCTTGAGTTGAAGCATCTTTCAATGTGCTGAGAGGCACCAGAATCGCATCGCTCAAATGTCCTTCATTCCATTCCGAGATTTCACGCACATCAATTAACACGGCAGAACCATCGGCGATACGTGTCTTGATAACCTCCAGTGAATCGACCGTATGGCCAGCGTCTGTAAACATCGGTTTTTCCTTTGGTGTTGAAGTACTCACAGTTTTTTTTCCTTTTGAAAACACAGGTGCATCCGGATCGCCACCGGATTGCAAATAAGCCAGCAGATCAAGGACTTCTTCTTTGTTGAGCGTATTGATCAGGCCATTTGGCATCATCGAAACTTTAGACACATGCGTCTCTTCAATTTCATCGCGAGAAACGTTGGTCATGTTACCCGGGTCGAGCATATTTTCACTGACCATGATCATGTCGTTATTCAAATTCACAACGCGCCCCGTCACTTGTTTACCGGTATTCAGGACAAAAATACTGGCTTCGTACTGATCGGAAATCACTTTGCTCGGTTCAATGATGCCTTCCAGCATCGTACGAGCATTGTAGCGACGAGACACAGCCGTGAGTTCGGGGCCAACGATCCCGCCGTCTCCGGCAAAGCGATGACATTTGAAACATGCAGTTACCTGAAACATTTTTCGTCCATTGGCGAAGTCGCGATCTTTAAGTCCCGCTTCAACGTCGGCGAGAAGATCTTCGACTTTCCATTCCTTGAAGACTGGTCGAGACGCCGCTTCGACCAGATTCGCGGTGCCTGTCGGCTGAGCTTCGAGAACTTCCTTGAGAGCAGTTTTATCAGCATCACTTAAACGGTCAATCGCTTCCTGGCGGATGTTCTTGATGAAGCCCGAGAACGAATTGCCGCCTCGAAAAGTTGTCGATGAAACAAACCATTGGAAGTATTCTTTCCTCTGGTCCAGCGTCCAATGGTTTTTCAGGGCTCGCAGGCAATAGGCGTAATGAATCTGTTCTTCCTGACTAGGAGCGTTCGCCAGCAACTCCAGCGTCTTCGCTGCGACTTCGCTGTCATTCAGATAGCACAGCATGCGACAAAGTTCGCGATTGATGGCCGGACTTTTTGAAGGATAAAAGCGATTCAGAACAGCGCCAATATCTTTCGCCAGCATTTCATCCGGCTCACCCATGCGAATAAAGCATAGCCCCAGGACGCGTAAGGCAGACAGTGTTTGCGATTCCGTCATCTTTGTGGAATCAAGCTGGCTCATAGAGCCAATCAGCGGCAATTGAAGTTCTTTCGAGCCACAACGTGCAACAGCGAGCAATGCTGTCAGTTTGGCATCCGCACTTGAGTTTTCTGCCAGAGCCTTCTCCTGCCACGATTCTACCGGCTGGTGTTCCAACGCGATGCGAGCTGCGAAGCGAATTGTACGATCAGCGTGTCCAAGATACGGCCATGCCTGGGCAACAGCGTCCGGTGCATCGGCGTGATGCAGGGCTTCCAGTTTGTGACGGATCGCTCGCTGCTCTGTTCCAGCATCCGGCGTCACTGCAACAGGTGCCGTTGACTCATTACCGGTATAGGTGACTCGATACAGTCCGGACTGCGTTTTGCGACCACCAATCGTAAAGTACATCGCCTGATCGGCAGGATTGATAACCATGTCCGTAACAGGCAGCGGCGCGGCGGAGATGAAGCGGGTTGCTTCACCCGTGTATGAAGCGCCATCGGCTGTCATGTTCACGGCATAAATCACTCCGTAACTCCAATCGCTGATGAATAGCGACTTCTGGTACTTCGCCGGAAACTTTGCGCCAGTTCCGAATGCGATTCCGGTGGGTGAACCAGGTCCGATATCAACGACAGAACCAAGGCTGTCCGGATAATATGCTGGCCATTTTCCTGTTCCGGATCGCCAGCCAAATTCAGCACCGCTGGTGACGTGATTCACGCGCGTTGGCCGGTACCATGGAGAACCAACATCCCATTCCATGTCGGCGTCATAGGTGAATAATTCGCCGTCCGGATTGAAGGCGATGTCGTATTCGTTGCGGAAGCCACTGGCCACGAGCTGCCAGTCCTGACCATCCGGGCTGACTTGAGCAATCCATCCGCCAGGTGCCAGGATACCCACGGCATGTCCACCGGCGTCCCACATGCGAGGCAGCAATTGATCTTCACCCCAATTGAGAGGAACACGCGAATCCGAAAAATCCGTGGGCGGCGTATGATTTCCGCAGCAGACGTAAAGTGATTTGCCATCTGGAGCAAGGATAATCGCGTGCGGACCATGTTCGTTGCCACCTTTCAGCAATCGCAAATGTTCGGCAGTGTCGTAGTGATCGTCGCCATCGGTGTCGCGAATGCGATGCAATCCCACGCGGGATTCTTCATGGATGTTGGTCATGACGTACAGGCTGTCAAACGCACAGAGCAGTCCCTGAGCCATGCCGACATCAAGGTTGATGAGTTCGATCTTTGGTTCGTCCTTGGAACCTTTGGCTTGAGGTGTGACGCGATAAAGTTTTCCGTACTGATCCGATACAATCAAGCGACCTTTCGGATCTGGTGTCATGCAGACCCATGAACCCATTGTCTCGCTGGGAACGGAATAAAGCAGCTCAACTTCAAAACCTTCCGCGATCTTAAGATCCTTGACTGGCGTGGCCACTGGAATTGGAGCGGCATCATCGGTCAGTTCAATCGCATCAATCAGCATTTCGCCGGGACCGTTTAATGGGTCAATCCGCAGTGATGTCACTGGCGACGTGGTTTCAAAACGCAGCCTCACGCTGCGAGCTTCGCGTTCCGAACCTCGCAGCTCCGCACGAACCGATTTGTCTTCGCTGACACCCGGTTCCGCTTCCGTAGTCCAGAAGACCTGAATGCTTGTCGTACCACTGAACTTTGCTGAAACAGAAATTTGATGGGCACCGCTGCGGCCATCGACTTTTGCTGTGAAGTAAGGATCGTTTCCTTTTGACAGAACCTTCAACTGACCTTCCTGAAGAGACAATTCCGTCTCCGCATTTGGTGCCCAGCCAATCGGTTCCTGATCGAAACTCCAGCGCGCGATTTCTTCGGCGATGGCGGTTGTTGATGTGCAGAGGCCGAATGCGACGGCAGCCAACACGGGCAGTGAACGTGAACACGGATTCATATTGAAATACCTGGAAAGTGCGCAGTTGAAAATAAGGAAACCATATTTTGCGTTGATGGCTGCGACGACGGTGGGATGAATTTTAGGAGGGACCGGAAACTCTAACGCTGGCTAGTTTGA
>JBDNFT010001194.1:0-6084 GCA_041689695.1 Planctomycetaceae bacterium
CCTGCGATGTTGGAACATCGCTGAGTGACGATTCCAGCAACGTTTTTTCTTCAGCAGTCGGCGAGCGGGACAATGCGAATTCCATGAGATGCATCACAAGCCCCGATTTGTCGTCATTCCAGCGATCCGCCAGTCGAGTTGCGCCTTGTGCCAGATAGTTGGCGAGCGTAGATCCATTTGTTAGATCAATGGCTTCCAGCGTCGTGACTTCAGATGGACGCATCGAAACGATCTGTTCTCGCATCGGCCGTCCCAATGATCGCATCAGGAAATCACTCTTCAATAGCGAGGTTCTCGTCATTCGCAGATCATCGACAATCGCGCGAGCCACTGGGGCGTCGAATGTCGCAGGTGCTGAGCCCGTAATTTGCCAAACTCCATCCAGAAACTGCTCGGCAGTCATCCGTCGTGCGATCGGACCACGATAAGTGAATTCACCGGAAGCGGAATCCACGGCCTTGTCTCGAACAACACATTCTGATTGGTACGCCTCGGACGTCGCAATCAGGAACATCACAGATTTCAGATCATACTTGTTGTCCTGAAGATGCATCGCCAGCGCGTCAAGCAAATCTTCATTCCACGGTTTTGTCTGCATCGCGTCCAGTGGATGCACGATGCCTCGGCCCATCAGCCTGTACCACAGACGATTGACAATTGTTCGAGTAAACCGGCCATTTTCAGGATGTGTCATCAATGCTGCAAGCTGCCGTAGACGCTCCTCTTTGGTCGCCGCAGGATCAACGGTGCCGAGCTCCGGGAACAGCCATTGCGCCTCGGCTTGCCGTCCGATGGGTTTGTCACAACGATGGATCTCCATTGGACTCGACGCATAGATCGCCGCGAGACCGTAAGCTTCGTCCAGTTTCCAGCGATCGATAAAGCTGTCATGACACGACGCACATTTCATATTGATGCCAAGAAATGACTGGGACACACTTTGAGCAAACTGAATCTCCACCGTCTGCCCCGCGCTGACTTCGCCACGCCAGCGAATTCCGTCAATATAGCCCTGACTGGCGTCTGTTGGTGGAGCAATGAGTTCCCTTGCAAATTGATCAAACGGTTTGTTCGTCAACAGTGCGTCATACAACCATGTGCTGACCTGTTTGCGACCGCCCGTGATAAAACCGGTACCGCTGTAGTCATTGCGTAGCAGGTCATTGAAAAATGTCAGCCAGTGATCTGCATAGCCGATGCGATCATCAAGTAGTTGACGAATGATCCGGTCTCTTTTGTCTGCTGCAGGATCAGCGATGAAATCAGCCAGCATTTCAGGAGTCGGCAACAGTCCGTTCAAATCTAAACTCGCACGCCGCAGAAAGGCCGCGTCGTCGATCCGTTTGGGACGAGTCACGCCATGCGATAACATGTCGGCATCCAGAATTCGATCAATCGGATTCGCACGCCCGTCAATTGCGGCCGGCAGATCCGGTCGGCGTGGCTTCAAAGTCGGCTCATATGCCACAGGAGCAAATGAAAAGCCATCATCCCAGGCGACGCCATCCGCGATCCACGATTTCAACACACTGACTTCCTTCTCCGTCAGTCTTGCCTTATCGGATGGCGGCATCTGGACTTCTTTGTCCGTCGAAAGAATTAATTCGATGAGGTGGGACTCAAGAGGTTTTCCCACTTTCACGTGATCAGATTCGACGAGCAGTTCACTCGTATTCATCGAAAAGCTGCCCTTGGCTTCACGACCTCCGTGGCAACCGATGCAATGCTTTTGCAGGATCGGAACAACCTTGTGAGCAAAGTCCGTGGGATTATCAGCCGTCTGACCTAATACTGTTGCAGCACTCAGGACAAAAAAGCATGGACAAAGAATTAAAGAAATCAATGGACGCATGAAAGGACTCTTGGCGCGATCGTGGTGGATTCGAAACAGCAGTGCGTTTAGTGTGACACCAGGCTGGCCAGCAATCAATACTGCGAGCCACGCAGCGGGGAATACAAATAAAAAGGTCCCGCAGGCAATGCGGGACCTTTTTCGTTTCGCTTGTTGAGTGACAACGAACTCTATTCTTCGCGACGTTTGCGTCGCATTGGAATCATCCCCAGTGCCAGTATTGACGCAGCGGCTGTTGTCGTTTTACCGGACTGTGCCTGAGGGGCGTCGTCTGTGAATGTCATGTTGGAGAACATTGCAGATGTCGTACTTGCCGGATCAGCCAGCGATTCCATGACATTTTCAATCATAGCCGCCGACATCACTTCGATATGCTCTGGAATCATCACAGACGATAATTCCATCGCGGGTGACTTTACATCCGCCACGTCCACTTCCATCACGTCCTGAGATACAACCTCCGGATCAGTGCAGAAGGTTGCGTCGGCATAAAATTCCTCAGCCGATAGCAGCCGAGCAGGCTCCACGATCTTCAGATCTTTAAGATCCAGCGACGCGGAAATCACAAACGTCTGTGCCGAACTCCAACTGCTGGAGGTCCCAAGCACATTGAAGGCTCGAATCCAAAAGCGATACGTGCCAGTCTTAAATGCCTGACTGTCGGGCAACGTATAATATGCAAACATGTTCGTGGGGTCTGTTCCGTTGACCAAAAACGATCTGACCTGAAGTACGATCGTCTCATTGCGTTCCAGATCACGGACGAGAATCTCGTATCGGACTGAACCAGTATCGTGCCTCCATTCAAACGTCGGCGTCGTGTCTCTTGAGGTTAGCTTTGGAGCGATGATTGTCGGAGTGGTTGGATTTGGTACATCAATACGCACTCGGTACGCAGGGCTCCAATTACTCTTCTCGCCAGCATTGTTCACACCACGAACAAAAGCCAGATAGATGTGTTCGGCCAATCGTTTGTCGTTAGGAATTGTGTACGATTTTGTCTGAAGATTAGAAACGCTGATCACACCGGTTCGATTCAGTGTCGTATCGTCCAGACGAAATTCGTAAAACGGAGCATCAAATGCAGACGTCCAAACGAACGTGGGATTTGGATTCTCGACAGAGCCTGCGGGATTTGATACAGGGGCTACAATTGTGGGAAGACTTGGCGTTGGTTCATCCAGGTTGAAGATGCTGACTGTGCTCCATTCACCAACTTCATCTGCACTATTGATACCGCGCACCCATGCTCTGTAGTTGCCCTGAGGCAGATTGTTCAGTGCGACGTATGACAGGCCGCTGATATTCTGCTGACGGATGATTTGAGTCTGCCCTGTGGTGATGTTGTTCACCCACAAATCATACTTGACAGCTCGGATGGCAGCCGTCCATGTGAATGTTGGATTGGTTGTAATAATCGTCTGGTTGACGATGGCACCACCAGGGCCAATGATTCTGGGAATTCCGGGACGCTCGATATCAACAGTAAAGACGTATGGATCGCTCCACGTGCTGACTTCTTCGTTGCCGTTTGCCGCTCGCACCCAAGCTCGGTAGCTTCCCTGCGGTAAAGCAGGGGTATCGAAATATGGAGTCCTATAGGAGATGCTGGTGTTACGAATGTACTGGGATGCGCCAGTCGTTAGGTTATTAACCCACAAGTCATACCGTGCGGCCCCTTCTGCGGCAGTCCACGTAATTCGCGGAGTTTCGTTTGTTGAGAGCGCCACTGGACCTGTGATTCTGGGAACAGTAGGAATGGGAGCGTCGATCGTGAAAGTCACGGGCGTGCTCCAATCGCTGAATTCACTAACGGCATTGAATGCACGCACCCACGCTCGATAGGTGCCATCTTTCAGTGGCGCGAAATGCACGTACGAGGTGTCCGAGTATGCTGTTCGGTAGATCACACGAACAGGGGTACTCGGGTTGGAAATGTCGCTGACCCACAGGTTATAGCTTGTCGATACCGCATCTCCGGTCCAGACAAACGTTGGGAATGAATCTGTGATGTCTCCGATTGGTCGAGTGATCTGTGGCACCGCCGGAGCTGGAAAATCGACTGTGAACGCAGCAATTTCGCTCCATGGGGAGATTTCGTTCTCTGAATTGACGGCACGGACTCGAAATGTGTAAACGTCTTCGGGCAACTGCGTTGGCTGAATCAATGACGTTTGAGTAAGACCTGACCTTGTCAGAACAACAACACTCCTCGAGTTCGTTACTTCCAATTCGTAGGATGCGGCAAAGGTTGAGGCCGTCCACTGATACGTTGGCGTAGAATTCGCTATCACACCGAGCGGCGCAATAATCTGAGGGGCAGCCGGAACAGGAACATCCATGTTCGTTCCGTAGAACTGGAGTTCGTAGGAATCGAACGTTCCCGTCTCTCCGGATACCGCATCACTTACTTCGATGGTCCAGGTTCCCGCAGACGATTCATCCCACGAACGAGCAGTTGTAAAACGCCAACGCGAATAGCCAGGATCGGCTGCAGCGTTATCATCGACTGTGCGGCTCGCGGCTAGAATAGATCGCGTCCCGGAAGGTGAAATCAAAGTGACATTCAACTGGCCTCGGTTCGTATGTGTTGCGGTGAAATAGATTTCAACATATTCCAATGAGATATTCGCAGTGACATCCACCGTGTCTCGCACGATGCCCGAGCCATCTGGAATTGCCGCTGAAACGTTCCTGATGCCGGTGGACGCTGTTATTTCTGGCCCCAAATTTACGTAGCTCAAAGCCGCAGTCACAGCCGCCTGTGCATCGATCGCTCCATATCCATACTCATGGTTCACCCAAAGACCAGCACCGTTCTGGGTCCAGCCGGGATTGCTCAGGTCGGTGCGCCGAGCCGTGTGTACGAGAATGTCCTGCACTTCGCGAGAAGTCAGTGTTGGGTTGGCCTGCAGCATCAGGGCAATCACGCCCGCTGCCAGCGGAGTTGCGGATGACGTGCCGTTGAAAGTGCTTGTGTAATTCACGTTAGCCAAAGGATCACCGTCTGCAGTCCCCGCTGTATTGTAGCCATCGTCTCCCATCAGGTCTGACGTCGTAGTCGCAATTCCACTTCCCTGAGTGTATGCCGTCACGATTAAGGGTGCACCGGGCTCACTATAGCTGGCGCGAATTCCGTTTTGATCGAGGGCACCAATCGCAATGGTGTAGCGAGAATTCGCGTACGCATCGTAGTTCACATTGTCCTGACGATTGCCGCCATTGCCGCCTGCCCAGGCAAAAATAGATCCCAGTCCATTTCGGCCGGTGGTAATTCCCTGAGCAATCGCCGCCGCTGTCTGTGGTCCAATGCCAGCAATTCGACCGTTATCGGCTGGACCCCAACTGTTGTTATAGATGTCAATTTGATTGTTTTGCCACGTCAGTGCCTGCGCTTGCTGCAGATCGGTCGTCGGTGCAGCGATCAGGCGAATTCCTGCAATCCCAGCTTCAGGTGCGGCACCACTGATCCCCAAATTGTTGTTTCCCACGCCCGCAGCGACTCCAGCCACTGCGGTTCCATGATAATCAGTAGTCACATCCGGTGACGGATCGTTGTCGTTTCCATTAAAGTCAAACGAAAGTCCGACACGAACGTTTGCCGCAAGATCTTCGTGCGTCAATTGGACGCCATCGTCAACGATACCAATAACGACGCCAGCACCCCGATAATTGTCCCAAACTCCATCAACATTCACGTCCATTCCAGGGGTTCCGCCACCTTGCCCGGTGTTATTCAGATGCCATTGATCTACATAAAGTGGATCATTCGGAACGAATCGTTTGATTAGCTGCTGCGCGTAAACGGGTGTGAAACCGTCGAAATTGGCAATCTTCGAGAACGTCGTGTCCGCGTCAGTGAGCGATTTTGGCGTCGCAAACGTGAACTGGTAGCCGTTCGAGAGGAACTGAGCCGGCACGACGCTTGATGCGCCAGTTGCGATCCTGAGACTCTCGGTGGTTTTTGGGGCGGTAAAAACCGCAATATGCTGGGTAAACGTATCGTTACCACTAAATGTGCTGGCGAGAGACGGATCCAACAAATGTTGAGCGAAGGCCGTGAGTAACTGACGAACCTCTAGTGGTTCGGTACTGTGTGGCTTCGTTACAGATTGATTACGTCTGCGCTGCTTGGCCGAGTTCGAAACCAACAAGTTCCGCAAGAGATCGTTCAAAAACATTTACCATTTCCTTCTTAATTGGCACACTCAGTCTGTGACCGACCGAACCAC
>JBDNFT010001195.1:0-2500 GCA_041689695.1 Planctomycetaceae bacterium
AGGGAGAATTTTCTGTCGAAAGCCTGAGAAACGGTATTCATACGGTACAGTTGGGCCAGACTCAGCATCCGGTGCGATTCTGGAGCAATGCTTCTGCACCGCCGTCTGCAGTCAACCGCATGGCGATCGTTGTCGATGAAGAAGTCGTTCGCGGACAGTGCGGTGAAAGTTGTGGTGAAGGTGGCTGCCGTCCTGGTGGCCTCACCTGGGGAACTGCAGCGGGCGTTCTTCTGATTGGCGGAGCAGTCGCGGCAACACTGGCTCTGACGCTTGACGATCAAAAATCCGGTGCAGTTGTCGCCAGTCCATAACATAGCTGACGCAATAATTTGAAACATCTAAAAACGCCGACTGGTTTCAGTCGGCGTTTTTTTGCTGCGCTGCTGGAGGAATCCGAAAAACCGTTGCAACTGGCCTCATTGTTACAGTCGGCAAAGTCCGATAACCCAGAGGGATCAGTTCATTTTGTCTAACCGGAAGAATCGCGCTATGAGTCAATCTCAAAAGGCGCGCCTGCAAGATTCGTGACGCGAGCGATTGGAACTTCGCGACACGATATTTTTGCGGCAACGACGGTATGGCTGACTTGGGGGTACTTTGAAAGCCTGCATTTTCAAAGGAATGCGCCGGTGAAACGTCACGGCTTGCTTGCAGCGGGAATTCTGGGGTCTGCGACCGCAGTTTGTCTGCTCTTAAATCGATACAACGCTCTGTCTGCGTCTGAAGAAGAAGCTCGATCCTTCCGGGAGGCGGTGCAGAATCAGCAACAGGTAGAAACTGACGAAGTCGATGACGGCTTCCGTATCAACTACTACGATACGACGTGGAACCGCGTCCTGCAGGATCTGGCGAAGCATAACGAGCTGACGCTGGTGATGGATAAAGTTCCGCCCGGTCGGTTTGCTCGGAAAGACAAACGTCGCTACGACGTTGATGATGCCGTTCGCATCCTCAATAGCGAACTCGAACCGCAGGGCTACCGTTTGCTGCGTCAAAAGCAGTTTCTGATCGTGTTGAATCGCGACAAAGCACGCACCGAGTACGCTCGGCCGCAACTGTCGCGGGATTTCGATTCGACAAGTACACAGCCAACTGCGATGGACAAAGTCGTCCGTTCGGCAAATCTGTCGCGCACGATTGAAGCTGATGCATCGGACAACGGTTCCCAGGCGACACCGCTGCTGGATCCAAATCAAGATCACTTTCGGGCGGCGCGCAGTGGTTCGCGAAAGTCATCTGGTTTTGTTACGTCGCCACGTACTCGTCCCACCCAGGTTCGACAAACTGCGACATCTGACGACGATGTTCCAACGCGTCAAAACTTCGGCACTCCCGTGCGACCTGTTTCAAACGCCGGGCGTGTTGTTGACGAACCATCCGAATCGCAGGCCACTGGTCCGTTCGTAACAAAGACAATCTCGATCGACAACGCCAAAGCTGCCGATGTCGCACGTACACTCTATGTCGTGTTCGAAAAGCGGGCTGAGCTGCAGAAGCAGGGCATTGATGGTCTGCCAACATTTGCAGTTTACGAACGTGACGAAAATGGCGGGGCAGACAAATCCATCCCGGCGATGTTTCGAATCGGCATCGATCAGGAGACAAATCAGGTTATCATCGAAGCTCCAGCAACACGGATGAATCATCTGCAAAAGCTGATCAGCGATCTTGATAGTCGATCCGTGATCGCAGGCGAAGAAACCGTCAAGCTGGTTCAAAACAATGGCATCAAGGCGGAGACTGTTAAGCAACTGAGCGAGCAGATTCATCAGCTCGTTTCAATGTCTGATGAGCAGGGACCAGCAAAAGCAACAACGCGCCCGAATTCCGAACCTGCGGGAACAGAAGACGATCCCGCCATCAACCTGCGGGGTGAAGTCAATGTTCAGGCTATGCAGGACATTGGGATCCTGATCTTGAAGGGCAATGAAGCAGACGTTGAAAAGGTCCAGGAGATCATTCGTCGCCTTGAGGAAATCAGCGTTGGTTCACTTCCGGCGATCCATGTTCTGACTCTGGAGAATATCGACTCAGAAGCATTCTCAACGCTGTTGACCAGCGTGTATGAGCAATTGACGGAACTGCGTCAGCGGGGCGGAACGAATCGTAAGACCGCAGCATTCCTTCCCGTCGTGCAGCCGAATGCAATTTTGATTATCTCATCCGAGATTGAACGTCAGTCAATTCTGGAACTCGCCAGGGAACTTGATAAACCATTGGCACCGGATTTCGAGTTCCAGGTATTCCAATTGAAGAGTGCGATCGCCTCACAAGTTGTGACAGCCTTGACGAGCTTCTATTCAGAACGGCCGGGACTCGGAACAAGCATCCGAGCGATCGCCGATATTCGCACAAATTCAGTGGTCGTGCAGGGGCGACCGAGCGAGCTGGCGGAAGTCAAAACCTTGATCGAACGAATTGACTCGGACGAACCAGGCTCGGTTGCTCAAATGCAAGTGGTGATGTTGAAGAATGCCATTGCCACAGAACTGGCGACGAC
>JBDNFT010001196.1:0-4068 GCA_041689695.1 Planctomycetaceae bacterium
TCGTAGCTCACCATCTGAGCCGCTTCACGCATCCCACCGAACAGCGACCATTTCGAACCGCTGGAATAGCCGGCCATGATGATGCCGAATACTTCCAGAGACAGGATCGCCAATATAATGAACAGACCACAATCCGCTGCAACTGCAACCCACCCATCACTAAACGGTAACACCATAAATGCAGAGAAAGCAGCGACACAGACGATATATGGGGCCGACCTGAACAGCATCGAATCTGCTGCCGACGGACACGGATCTTCTTTTTGAACGAGCTTTATGCCGTCAGCCAGCGATTGCAGCCAGCCAAACATTCCTCCCACACGAGTTGGCCCAAGCCGGTCCTGGATACGCCCAGAAACCTTACGCTCCAGCCAGATGAAGGCGAACGGCGAAACGGCGAAGACGTGTACCAGCAGTACCGCATGAATAACAGCAGCAATCACATACTGCCATCCACCAAATACCTGGAAGAATTCAGCGATAGATTGAGCGGCGAACATCATGGATCACACACCCGCAAACAGGTCAAACAGTCCGTCTTCATTGGCAGCGAGCACGAACAGTGTACCCGTCCTGACAGCAACTGTAATTAAAATCGTCACCCTGTTTACAATCATGCAAAACACGAAAGTAACGATCGCTCCCACGGAGGCGGCGGGACTATGACAAAACAACTTTCTCTCTGCAACCAACTGCAAACAGCTTTCGAATCCGACGCTCACGTTCCATCGTGTGAGACGATCGAAGAAAGTGTTTCCCGTCACTGGGAACTGTTGCCATGTAAGATGTCACGGAATAAATTAACTTCAGTGCGCAGTCTACTTCTTCGGGCCAAACCACGAAATCAGCGCAGGCAGAATGACAAGGTCACCAAGCAGTGCAAATCCGATCGTCAGCGCTCCCATCGTGGCAAAGATATGATGGTCTCTTGAATCGCTGAACGCAACGGTTGAGAAACCTGCGACGAGCACCACTGTGGTCATGACAAGTGATACACCGACGCCCGTAAATGCCCGACGAATCGCGGTTTCGCGGTCTTCAGTTTTCTGACTTTCCTCTTCGTATCGCGACAGAAAATGGATCGTGTCATCGACGGCGATTCCAAGACACACCGTAAACGCACAAACGCTGACAAGTTCCAGATTGTACCCCGCGAATACCAACCAGGTTCCTGTGACGGCAAGCGGAAATACGTTCGGAAAAAACGAAATCAAGCCAATCCGCCAGGATCGATAGGCCAACGACAGGACGATCAGAATTATGAACGAAGCTGTGCCCAGACTTGCCGCCAAATCCACTACAATTTGATAGAGATTCTTCCAGCGCCAGATGGCATCTCCTTCCAGTTGCAGCTCAAATTGCGGATGCTTCGCCGCGATGTCCACAAGCCCGGATTCCAGCCGTGTGAAGACCGGTCCGAATTTAGCGATGCCTATATCCTGGACTCGGAAATTCACCACCGCATTACCATTTTCAGGGGTAAAAAAAGCCCGTTTTAGCGGTGGTGGAAGCAGTTCCAGCATCATCATGCGATCACCGTAGTCTCCATCGCCCGGCAGAGATTCGACGAGATTTTTGATCGACAATGGATAGCCAATCAATGGCTCGGTATGCAGCAGGTCGTCAACTTCTGAAATCACCTGCAGGATTTCCGGCGAAGTGTCGCCAATCTCCTTGGTCCAATGCACATCAACACGAGCAAACTCAAGCCCGCCCAGCACCTGATCCATATGATTCAGAGCCTGATACGCTTCGCTGTGTTCCGGCAACGAGTTGACTCGACGCTCATCAGGCCGCAACGTCAACGAAATCCCGATACACACAAACGTTGCCACAATGCCAGCGATGCTGACCGCACGCGGATACTTCAAAACGACTTCAACCAGTTCACCAATCCGAGTCAGGTTTTGATCAATCAGGCTTTTGTCGTGCCCCAGATGAATCTTGCTGCCCAGCCATGTGGAACAGACCAGAGGAATGATGGTCACGACCGCAACGAACATCAGCGTGACGCCGATCACACTGCACCAGCCAAAATCCTGAACCCAAACATTATGAGCCAACGCCAATGAGCCCAAACCGATGGCCGTTGTGAGCGACGTTAAAAGGCATGCGAATCCGACTTGCTGGACTCCGTTCTTCGCGGCGTCTCGCTGAGTCAACCCGCTTGCTCGCAGTTTGCGAATCTGCACCGTCAGATGCACGCCATCTGTTAGTCCCACGAGACTCACCAGCACCGGCAGAATGACGTCATTGAACGGATTGTCCTGCAGATTGAAGAACTTCAAAAAACCGAGCGTCCAGAAGACGCCCACGATCGGGGCGAGCGAAACGATCAACACGGCTCGGATGCCGCGAAACAAAATAATGGCCATGACAAAAATCGCGCCGTAGCCTATTAATTGGTATTTCAACTGATTCGCTTCGTGAGATTCCATCGCCGTGATATAAGCTGGCATGCTGCCTGTGACCTGGAAGGTAATCGGCACATCAGGAAAATCCGCCGCCGCTTTCTCAGCTGCCTGCCGCAGTAAGATCGTGCATTGTTCGTTGGAACGGATGTAGTCTCGGTCAAACGTCACCAATAGGAGCATCGTCTGGCCGTCTTTCGACAGCAATTGACCGCCGACCAACGGATGCTTCATCGCCTTTTCCTGAGCAGCCGCAAATCGCTCAGCGGATGCTTCTGACCTGGGAAAAAGTGGCTCGGGCAGCCCAAAGATATTCAGAATTGGAACCCTATCCATCCATAAAATCGATTGAACATAGTCGATCTTTTCCAGTTCATCCACAATATGACGCATCGCCTTCGCGCCGGCCGGTGTAAAGAACTGCGGCGACTGCACGACAAGCACGGCATCCGAGCCAGATAGGCTCACCGGGTCCACGTCGGGGACTTCTCGACGTTGTGTTTCAGGCTCCAACGCGCCGTTTTGCTTTCCGGCGTTGCTGTTTTTGGCCGCAGGCTGCTCGACATTTGGTTTCGGAGAAAGAAATATCTGCCGCACCCAATCCGGCCGAGTATGCCCAATCACTGACAGGACTGTGATCATCATCACAGCCAGAAACGTGTATCCGCGATGATCCACGGTCCATGCCATGAATCGGTCAAAGGCTGATTTCATAAACGATTAGGTTCCTGGCTCGACCGGTCACATCGGGGGTCATCACATAAACTGGGGTCAGGTCTCTTTGTTGACTGTGTATCCGGGCGTTGGTAGCCTATGATTACATGTTCGCAGTGATCTGCTATGCCAAGACCACCTCGCGCTGACGAAGCTTAAGGATTGTACCACGTTCTGATTCGTGGCAATCTCCGGGCGGAAATTTTTCAGAAAGACGAGGATTTCGCCGCCTTGGTGCAGATTCTGCATGAAGGGCTGGAGGTTCACGACGTAGAACTTGACCAAGTTTGGCGGTCCGCGCAGCAAGGCAAGCCACTGGGCGACTATGCGTGGCTGGAATCGGCGGCGCGACCGCTCAACCTTGAATCCACCATACGTCCTCGATGTCGATCACAAGTTCGTATTCCAAAGTAGCCAACCGATGTCGCAAACAATGAAGTCTGACCCTTGGTATGATGTTTTCAAAACAGCTTTCTTTGCAGCAAGCCTGCTGCTTGCCCAACTGACGTGCCTTGCGGAGGCTACGAAACCTCCTGCAACTCCCGGAGTGTCGCGGGCGTTTCTACTGAAGACGCTGGATGGTCAAAGCGTGGACGTCAAGCCGGTGGATTCTGGTGTGACGGTAATTTGCTTTCTTGGCACTGAATGTCCGCTCGTGCAGTTGTACAGCCTGCGGCTTTCGAAAATGGCCGACGAATTCCAGGATCGTGGCGTGCGGTTTGTTGCCGTCAACAGTAACTGTCATGACGCGGTTGAAGACATTCAGAAGTTTCTCGAACGCCAACCGCTTTCGTTTCCGCTTGTCCGAGACGAGGGAAATATTGTAGCCGACCAGTTTGGTGCCACGCGAACTCCCGAAGTCTTTGTGCTGGATCACAAGTTGAACATTGTTTATCAAGGACGCATTGATGATCAGTACGAACCCGGCGTCGCGCGGAATTCA
>JBDNFT010001197.1:0-1995 GCA_041689695.1 Planctomycetaceae bacterium
AAAATCTGTCGGTGCGTTGTTTCTGGTGGATATGGCGCACTACGCGGGATTGGTGGCAGGCGGAATTCACAACAGTCCGGTGCCTAATGCGAACTTCGTGACATCGACGTCACATAAAACTCTGCGTGGACCGCGATCTGGTTTTATACTTTGTCGTAAAGAACATGCAGCCAATGTGGATCGCAGTGTATTCCCCGGAATTCAGGGAGGCCCGTTGATGCACATCGTAGCGGCCAAAGCGGTGTGCTTTGGTGAAGCGATGAAGCCGGATTTCAAAGTGTACGCTCAGCAAATTGTGGACAACGCAAAGACACTCGCAGAAACGCTGATGTCCGGTGGGTTGCGACTGGTTTCCGGAGGAACCGACAACCACTTAATGATGTGTGACGTTACGACAATCGGGCTGTCCGGCAAAGTCGCTGAGCACGCTCTTGATGCAGCGGGGATGACTGTCAACAAAAACATGATTCCATACGATCAACGTAAGCCGATGGACCCGAGTGGCATCCGTATCGGAACCGCAGCTCTCACGACTCGCGGTATGAAGACCGACGAAATGAAACGCGTCGGCGCCTGGATTCTGGCGGCGTTGAAATCTCACGAAGACGCGATCGCAATTGAACGCATCCGTGGTGAGATCGCTGATTTTGCAAAAGCATACTTAGTGCCGGGGATCGCGTAGCGTTCGAGACAGTTTGCTGCCGCTCCAACTCTTAATGGCAATCCTAATCACAGTCCTAATCACAGTCGCAGCAACCGATTAAGATTCTGAGTAAGATTAGGATTAAGTCATGCGATGAATCATCAGAAGCATCCGGGATTTGATTGTCTCGTACGAGTCCCAAGACGTTCCCTACGACATTAACGCCAGTTGCCACTGTTTGATCGCATCAATCGGCCATACGAGCATCAGGACGTTGAGCGTCAGACATTCGCGAATCCAGAACACCAAAATCAGTTCCGTTGCAACTAAAATGACCACGGACTTGACTGCTCGCAATTCATAGGCGATCAGATATCCTGCTGCGCTGGCCAGCAGATCGCAGGCGGAGTTGGCCAGCGAATCACCGAAGTAATCCTGTGCCATCGTGGATTCGCGGTAGCGTTCAATAATCAACGGCGAGTTTTCAAGAATCTCCCAGCCGCCCTCCAGGGCGATTGCCGCGAGAAATCGCGCGGAACCAGACACGGAACGCGGTAGCCAATAGAGCAATCCGCAGAAGATGACGCCATGCAGCACGTGTGATGCTGTATACGGATCCAACAGGTGCTGCGAATTGTGCGACGACCAGATATCCCACGACCACGGAATCCACGATCCGCATTTGCACCACCACGGCTGTCCCATCAACCACAGAATCACGACAGTGGCCGCGACGATCAAACCCGCGCAGCCCCAGATTTTCCGGTTGCGGAATTCTTTGGGCATCATGCCGATAAGGCTTTGTTTAATCATGTGTAAAGACTTGCTCCGGGGGCGTTCTTGAATACGCGTTCTTCAGTCAGCAAGGTCACGCATGTAGATGTTTGCAAACTCTGCTGCACCGACAGGTTGAAGCATGAATCGACCAGCAGAATCAACCGCGAGACTGAGATCCTTTGCGACGGATTTCCCGTCTACCGCCGCATTCAGCTTTTTACCCTGCACGGTAACTTCGATTCGATGCCATTCACCTGGTTTCAAATTCTCCCTCAGAACTAATCCACAAACAGTGAGATTTTCAAACGTATCGCCCGGTCGAACATCAAATAGAAAACCAGCATTCGCAATCGATTTGTCACTCGTCAAAATTGCTTCGACAGGCGTTGTTTTACCGTCGTATGACAACACCCAGTCCTGAACATGCCAGTGTTCTTTGCCGACGCTGCTGGCTTCCCAGCCGAAAAGATCCAGACCTGTGTACAGCGATCGATAGCCTCGATTCGCGATCGCCACATGAGCGTCATCGACCGGTGTGTCTGGCAATTCCTTAATCTTCATGTTTCGATAATTCA
>JBDNFT010001198.1:0-2716 GCA_041689695.1 Planctomycetaceae bacterium
AATTCCTGTACTTCAACACATCGGCGGCAGATTCAATCATGAGTCTCTTCGGTCGCCGAACCTGGTGGATCGCGTTGATCGGCTTCATGGCCGTCACATGGTTCGCTCAATCTCTCGCATTTAGTGGAGCCCGGCCGGCCCTGCAGTATCTTGGACTTGGCCTTTTTACAGTCGCCGAATCGATTTTCACGGTACCAGCGATTTATATTGCCATTCGCGTTAACCCCGACCTGATTGGACAAGCCGCGTTTCTGACACTGGCGATTACTGGCGGACTGACACTTTTTGTTGTGGTTTCGAAGGCAGACTTTTCGTTCCTTCGAAACGCTCTGTTTGTCGGTGGAATCGCAATTCTGGGCGTCGGAATACTTTCTGCGTTTGGATTGTTTGGCGGTTTGCAGACAGGCACGCTGATTTCTGGCGCAATCGTGGCACTGATGTGTGGCTATATTCTGTACGAAACATCACAGATCATGCATCATCTGCCGACGACTGCACATGTCGCCGGAGCGTTGATGATTTTCGGATCGATCGCTCAACTGTTTCGCCACATTCTGTATCTGTTGCTGCGATTCAGAGACTGAGAACAACGGAGTCAGTCTTCGTGAATTTCATTGAGATCAGCAATTTCAGGGGGCCTGAACATTGTCAATGCCCGACACCAGTCGCGATTCGCTGATCCGATACACGTCTCGTCTTGCGGATCGCGTAATTCGCCTTAGTCCCGGCAGGCACAAGCCACTTGCCGCAAAGATGCTCGAGACGATTGGTGAAAAATGCGAACTGGATCACGTGCATTTGTATCTGGTGAACCTGAAACACGGCCCGCATTTGTCGATGTACAGTGAATGGTCTCGGATGGCGACACCGTCGCTTGCATCAGGCTTGCAAAAAATTGCGCTATCGTTGCTCAACGAGCAAGCCGAGGATGCGTTGCCGCGAGGAATTGCGATTTACTGCGGTAAGAATGAACATGCTGAGTCATGTAGTCGCGTCGTTTCAAGCATGCTGCGACAGATGAACGCGGCTGCATACGAAATGATCCCGGTCCTGATCAAGAACAGGCTGCGCGGGGTGATCGCTGTTGCACACGACAAAGGGTCCATGCACCTTGATTCCACATCGCAACAACTGATGCAACTCGCGGGGCGGATTTTTGTCGGTGGGTATCTGTCGGCAAGAAGAGAGGCCAGGCGACAAAAAAATCATCGCCAATGGCGTAATGTGGCAAACGGAGCGTGCGATTTTGCGTTCGTTCTGGATTCCGCAATGGAAGTGCTCAATGTTGTGGGATTCAGAAACGGCACTCCGCCATCAGTCACAGGTCTCCGGCTGCAGGACATCGTGACGCGGACGTCGTACGATCCTGTTCGGAAAATGATTGACGAATCTATCGAATCGGAACAGCCGCAAACTTTTGAATTTCTGCTTTTCAAAAACAGCGATAAATCTCATTCCTACAATGCGAGGATTGAGCCCGGCGGTGACTCCCCAAAGATCGCATGTACGATGTATCTCACCAGCAACGATGCGGAACGTGTCGCAGCAGAGGAATTGGCGGAGCTTCGAGATCACCTGGCTCAGGCTTCGCGGCTTAGCCTTAGCGGTAACCTTGCATCCGAGTACGCTCATCAGTTGGCCCAGCCGTTGCAAGTCATCGGCTTTCAAGGCTTCACACTCAAAAATCGCCTGAGAGTGGGCGAGGCAACTGCCGAACAGATGTTGCTGAATGTGGCAGAGATTCTGGAACAGGTGGAACATGCTCGTGAAGTGATCTTTGGGATGCGAGATTTTCTGCACGACCGTCGATCACGACTTGCAGCGACTGAATTGGAAGTCATTATCAATCAGGCATTGAAGTTGGTGCAGCCGCGTCCGGACAGCAGCGCCGCTAAGATCTCGGTGCTGGATCACGAGGAACTTCTGGAGCAGGATCCGCCACTTGAAGTGCATGTGGATCGAGTCCAGACGACTTATGTGCTTATTAACCTGATGGTGAATGCAATTGAAGCCTGCCGCGAAGCGGATGTGCAGGAACCGGAACTGATTATCCAGGTGAAATCAGTTCCAGATGCACCCAAATTTGTGTTAGTGTCGGTTTCTGATAACGGGCCAGGCCTGCCAAAGGGAAAAACAGAAAAAGTTTTTAAGCGATTCTTTACGACAAAGAAGAGCGGTTTTGGTTTCGGTCTGGCGATCTGCCGCGATGTCGTCGAGCGCCAGCGAGGAACCATTGAGGCGTCCAACAACACCACGAAAGGATGCACGTTTACTTTTTCGCTGCTATTGCAAAGCGACGAAGCAGAGGAAGAAACTGAACAACTGGAAGCGGCCGCTGAAAAAATGATGGAGCAGGACGACCACTAGCGTACTAAGTGAGCGGCAAGGGGTTAGCCGCCGGTATTGCCAGCGTTCTAGCGCGAACCACCGGCGGCTAGCGCCTTGCCGCTCACTGATTTGATCGAGCGATCCTAAAGCCGAAATGCCCGTGGTAAAAGTTCTTTCACCGAGACGACCTCAGGCAGTTGATCATCAGGTCGGTTAACGTCGTCGAGCAGTATCAACATGTCTGGGTTGAATTCGACAAGGAATTGTCGACATGCGCCGCAGGGCAAAGCACATTCATTGAGTGAAATACAGATCGCATCAAATCTGGAATGCCCCTGAGCGATAGCCGACGAGATCGCGACACGTTCAGCACAAATCGTCAGTCCAT
>JBDNFT010001199.1:0-1768 GCA_041689695.1 Planctomycetaceae bacterium
AACGGTAATTTCAACCGTCGATCGTCCAGGTTCGCCCCTGTTAAAACGACTCGGACAAACCATTGTGCCACGCAATGCCTGTTCAGGAGGCTGGCTGATTCGATGAATAATAATCCAGGGGCGCTTCAGCCGCTTCGAGTGCTGCTGCATGTGCGGCTCGCATGTCCGGCAGTTGGGCTTGAAGGTCGAAAAGTTCGACTTCGATCTCGCGGCGAATCACTGCCCATGCTGGGGACAGTTTGATGACTCGTATCCTGTCGGCGTCGATGACTGTGACCGCATCACGAAAACTGCGTTTGAGCGCTTCGAGATACGAATTTTCGTCCGCATACTTGGCAGGCGTCAAGCAACACTGCAACTCGCTGATCCGGGATTCCACGTCGAGGACTTCGCGTCTCAGAGTATTCGCAATCGTGCCGACTTCGGATTGAACCCGCTGCATGACGTGAGTCGGGACCAACGCACGCAATTGCAGAACGGCCTGGCTTTGTTCCTCAACACGTTTTTCAGAGAGACGTGAATCTCGTCTCAGCCCTTCCAGCTTGGTCTGAAGTTCCGCAATTTTGGATTCCAGCTTTGGTTCCTCTTTCGAGAGAACATCGGCGGAAGTTTCCGCTTCAGTCGTGGAGGCCTGTCGATCCGCAGGCGTTCCGGCGATTGCTTGAAGGCGCAGTACGGAATTCATTCGCCGCATCTGATCGTTGACTTGTTTTTCACTCCAACCAAGTTTCTGCTGAAAAAAAACCGACTCCGCGTGGTTCGGTTTTCGATTCGCAAGGGTGATGTCCCGCAGTAAATAATCAGCTTCGAGTGTGTCGTTTTCGTGACTCTCCAAAATCTCATCGGCAAAACATGATGTCTTTGACATTTTAAATTTCCTTGATAATGTTTTCGCAAAAAAACTTGAACTGTTTTCGAGTAGTGGTCTCTCTCAAAACGTCCGTCAGTAGATCCTGAAAACGGACAGACAAACACCAGAACGCCACCGCAGACGATACGACTCGGATCTGCTTTCGTTGCCCATGATGGATTCGATATCTGGCCAGCGGCGTTTCTCGTGTCACCCACCACAACTGCATGATGGCGTCTGCAACCGTTGCCGCCTGGCAGACAAAATCCGACCGGCCTACCCGACGGATGTAAACTTTCATCTGGCGTTCGCTTCTGCGACCAGTGCTTCGCGCAGTTTTGGATTCCGTTTGACGACCATCGCAACGGCGCGAGCGCGATTGCCACCGCATTCCACAACTGCGGATTCGACGGCCTTGTCCCAGCGAGCCCGAGCTGTTGCTGTCGGCTTCGGTTTCAATCCGCCCGAGTAATCGCCCGCTGCGATCGCCGATCGGATCTTCATGTGTGCCTCAGCACGCGCGATGATTCGCTTCTCGATCGCCGTCAAACCTTCGGCCTGAGCGCGCGGTTTGCGCTTCGCCGCTTCCTGCTGTGCAGCAAGTCGTTTTTGCCGTGCGGTTTCGTCGCGTTCGGCTTGGAGTTTTTCGCCTTGGCGTCGTTTCGCTGCGTCGTTGAAATCTCTGTTTGACATTTGATGTGCTCCCATGAAAAAATGTGTGACTGACTGCCCGGAATCTTAACCAGCTTCACCAATGCGGGAATCATCCCCATTACCAGCGGACGTACCAACTACAAAAACAATCCGCCCCAAACAATCAACCGCCGATACCTGTTTGCCCGTCGCCCGGCAGCTCGTGCATCGGCAGTATGTCACGCGCGAACTGCCGCGCGTCTTTGTCGAGTAGGCGAGCAGACG
>JBDNFT010001200.1:0-3050 GCA_041689695.1 Planctomycetaceae bacterium
AGAGGACGAATCCCGTGATCGCGAGGAATTCGATGGGCCTCGGTCGTAGTTTCATGGAGCTGCTTCTTTGTGATTGCCTTGGTGAGGCGGTGACAGGGAGCGATAGATCATAGCCCGCCGAAGTGTTGTTTTCACCTGAGGCGTCAATGTAAGCACCCATGCACAAGTTAAGTAACATCATCACAGAAATCACAATCAGGGGAAGTCAGTCCTTGATTTGCGATTCCAGCGAATCGCTGCGATTTTCCCGCACCGGGTTTACCCCGCTGGAATTCGGCTTCTGCACTACAGCAGCGTTCTATTCCTGCTTAAGCAGCGTAGTGCAAAAGCCGTTTAACCATCGACGTAAAGTCGGTGGGGAAAGTTCGCAAGACAACTCAAAATCCGGATGATGACGCCAGTCTCCGGATGTTGTCATAGCGAGCATTTGTTTTACCCCAGAATTTAACGATGGGTGCTTATCGGCACGCTTAAACTATTCTTCACTCGGTTGGAAACGGTTCGCGGTGGGGCTGGGTCCATGTTCCACGGGGAACGGAGCATTGTATTCGTTGCCATCGAGTGTACTCGCGGGGCATTTTGAAAGTAGGCCCTTTCTGCCTTAAAGAACTTTACAGCCTACTGCAACCTGCGACCAGCGCCACGTTGATTAGAGCGGAATGCTTCGCCGTTGAGCGGACGTCCGCTCGTGTGGTTGACCTTGCGGCAATTTGAAAAATCCTCCTCGGCGATGAAGATCTACTGAAATCGGCAACCGGACCCGTTCCCATCGCAGTTTGTTGGAGTGGTTTGTTGAGTGACTGCGAATACCTAAACCACGCGCGAGGTCGATCCAATTCCTGCAGTTCTGAATACCAAACGAGTTCTACAATGACCGAGTCCAATCCAGATAAACTTTACGACGACGCACGCAAACTCAAAGATCAGGGCGATCTGGAAGGTTGCGTCACATCAGGGAACGCCACAAAAACATTAGATGTTGCCGGGGGCTAATCATCACCCGAAGCGTCAGCGAGGGATTTGTTGGCACGCCAGGGAGATGCCACAACTCAATCCCTCACTCACGTTTCGGGTTGTGATTGCGCAACGCTTCCGTTTGACCCGATCGAATCAACACCCGCGGCTAGCGCTTTGCAGCTCACTGGTGCCGCGACGCGACCATCGACTCCCGGAACCCTCTGACAAGTTCTCTGCGGATTGAACTTGTGCGATCGCCGTTTTCACACACAGCACCGCGGACTGCAATGATGTCCGCTTGAATGCTGAGCAGCATATTCAAGTTGCTGAGAGTCACTCGGCCAGCCAAAGCCAGTTTCAAACCGTGCTGGGACGTCGCCCGTCGAATCGCGAGCAGTTGCTTCAACGTCAGATGGTCGAGCAGTGACGTTCCATTCTTTGCGTAAGTATCAATCAGCAAGATGCCACAATTGGTTTCAATGGCGGCGTGGAGAACATTTTCGACCGTGGGTGCATCCGCGTTTTCGTGATCTGCGTACGCGACAGCGACCCAAACATGCGGCCCGGAAATCGCGTCTCTTACTCCTTGCCACTCACCGATCCACGAATTGGCATGCGGCAGGCTGCCGGCACCAGACAAGCCGAGCTTCAGGAATTGTGCCTTGGCCGCTGCGATGGCATCAAGCAGCGGAGTCCTATCGCCGCCACGCCATTCAATCAATTCGCCAAGTGCTAAACTCAGTGGCAGGGCGAAACTTTGTCGGGGGGCGAAACTCAACGGCAGTGACGCATTGCGTTGGGATCGAACGGCAGCGGCCACCTCAGCGACAATCTCGGGAGTCGCACAGCCAAGTGAACCATGATCTGGTTCTTTGACATCGACGATATCTGCCAAGCCATCAATGGCCGCGACCGCTTCAACGGCGTTTCGAACGGAGACAAGGAGTTGCGTCATGCGACAGACTATGTGTGCTGATGTCGTCTGAGAAATGGGAGTTGTGTCAGTAAAAAAGTGGTCTCGTCACAAACGGGCGAGACCACTTTTGAATGTCACAACTTCTTGAATGCAACGGCATTGTCGTGAGGAAAGTGCGTTAAGCTTCTGGAGCAGAATCGTCGGCTTCAACTTCTTCCGCTTCTGATTCTTCATCTTCACCTTCGAGGTCAGCATCCAAATCAATCTCGTCAGCAGCTTCGGGATCGACTTCGACTTTAACTTCGTCCTCGTCGATGTCATCGGCGACAACTAAAGAGCCGCTTTGGGCCACTGGTGTTCCGTCGGCATTCAACGCTTCTTTCATGGGTTGCATGAAGTAACGTCGTTTACCGCGTCCGAGAAGTGTTGCCAGCAGCTCGTCAGCTTTGTCTTTTTCGTGATAGAGGAATCGTCCCTCTTCGCGCATCGTGCTGCTGTAAATGACCCAGATCAGCCTTCGACGCTGCATCGCTTCTTTGGCTCGCTTAGTGCGAGGTTTGGCAGCTTTGCGTTTCTTTGGAGCGGCGGGGTCTTTTTCACCCTTCTTCGCGCGTTTCTTGACCGTGCCTTCGGCAGCATCTCCAGCGGATTTCCGTGTAGCTTTCTTCTTGCCCGAATCAGCATCCGCCGCTTCAGCGGCTTCAACTTAACGACGCATTGATAAACGACTCTTGGCCATGTTTCCTACCAGACAGCTAATGTTGATGACATCCGCACCGGTCACCGACCGGACTTCCAGAATGCCCCTGCAGAATTCCAAGCCGCGAAGAATAGCATGGCGGGCCGTCTGTTTCCAGCGAAGGGAAAAATCTGGGAATTTCGCGGTGTGAAGCTGAGATTCGAGATCGCAGCTTTTGCGACGTTGGTAGCAATGCCGCAAACGTTTGAACGCCGCTGGCAATGATGTGAAGTATGGGAATTATGAATGCGGGCTTCATAATTCACATTCTTCGCATTGCTCCCATTGACCTCGGGACTTTTCTGTGACACGATCCACAACAATCTGAATCGCGTCCGCCATCCGTGTGCGGTCGATCTCGTGAACATCGATTGGCTGACCGATAGCTTTCAACATCGTCAGCGTCAATCGACCTCCCAGATGCTGGCGGAACTCTTC
>JBDNFT010001201.1:0-3704 GCA_041689695.1 Planctomycetaceae bacterium
GATCCGGGAACAGTCAATGGCCAGTAAAGCGAAGATTGAAAAAGCAAAGCGGACGCCAAAGTTCAGCAGTCGCATTGAACATCGATGCATGTTGTGCGGGAGGCCCCGTGCTGTTTACCGCAAGTTCAAAGTTTGCCGTATTTGTTTTCGTGACCTGAGTCTGGACGGTTTAATTCCTGGCGTCAAAAAGGCCAGTTGGTAGAATAGAGGAATAGTGCTGATATGATGACCGACCCGATTGCTGACCTGCTGACTCGAATTCGCAATGCTGTACGTGTTGAGCGTCCCTTTGTGGATGTTCCGCTCTCCAAAATGAAGACAAGCATTGTCGAAGCATTGTCCCGAGAAGGCTTCGTGTGGGATCACGAAGTAGTTCAAGGCGATGTGTGCCAGATGCTGCGTGTGAATTTGAAGTATGGTCCGAATGGCGAACATGTGATCCAACACATCGAACGCATTTCCAAACCTGGTTGTCGCGTTTATGTGGGTGTTTCAGATATGAAAGATGTAAGGCAGGGAACGGGGATCTCCGTGCTGTCGACCTCAAAAGGCGTCTTGAGTAATCGAGAGGCACACAAACAAGGTGTTGGTGGTGAGTTGCTCTGCCAAGTTTGGTAGTGCTCTTGGTTTTCGCAGCGTATCTGTTGCTTAGCTTATTTGAATTGATGGGTGTTGACAGATGTCTCGAATTGGAAAAAAACCGGTTTCGATTCCCTCCGGGGTCAAGGTCGAAATTTCTGGGACGCAGATTTCCTCAAAGGGTCCTGCTGGCGAACTGAGTTTTTCGTTCCATCCGACAATTCAGGTTGCCGTGGACGGAAACAACATCCTCGTCTCGCGACCTGATGATAAGCGTAGCAGTCGTGCTCTGCATGGCCTGACGCGGAGTTTGGTTCAGAATATGGTCAACGGCGTAGTGAAGCCGTTCGAAAAGAAGCTCGAGATTATCGGAGTTGGTTACAATGCAAACCTTGCGGGCAGCAAATTGACGCTGCAAGTGGGCTTTGCGAACAAAATCGTGTTGGAGGTTCCTCCGACAGTAAAATGTGAAGTTCCTGATGCGACTCATGTAATTGTGAAAAGCTCGGATCGTCAGGCTTGCGGCCAGTTTGCTGCTGACGTCCGTGCTGTTCGTCCACCGGAGCCTTACAAAGGCAAAGGGATTCGCTATCAGGACGAGTTCGTTCGCCGTAAATCCGGTAAAGCATTCGGTTCCAAATAAGTATTTTCAGATCATTTGTTGATATTGGGTTGAGCGATGGGTGTTCATTCTCGTCTGGCAAAACAGAATCAGCGGCGTCAGTATCGCGTTCGCAATCGCATCATTCGCGACGCGCATGGGCGACCTCGGCTGTCAATTTTCCGCAGCAACCGCCATATGTATGCGCAAATCATTGACGACGTCGCTGGTAAGACATTGGTAGCGGCCAGCACTGTTGAAGCTGAGATCGCTGGACCGGGTGGTGTTGGCAGTGACTCTGAATCAGCAGGCCAAGTTGGGAAGTTGATAGCAGAACGAGCCGTCAAACTCGGAATATCTCGGGTGGTTTTTGATCGTGGATCTTTTCGCTATCATGGTCGTGTGGCGGCGTTGGCAGATGCGGCCCGTGAAGCGGGTTTGGATTTTTAATTTGTTTTTTGTGCCTGAGGGGATCGGTGTCCAGTGCAGACAATAGAAGTGATTCCGGCGAACGTGTAATTCAGATCCGAAGATGCGCTTGCGTGGTTAAAGGCGGTCGACGCTTTAGCTTCGCAGCTCTTGTTGTTACAGGGGACAGCAACGGACGTGTTGGTTATGGATACGGCAAGGCGATTGAGGTGCCTCTCGCGGTTGAAAAGGCGACGAAGCAATCCAACCGCACGCAGATGTCGGTGCCTATTGTTGGTACGACAATCCCGCATCAGGTCCTCGGTCAATATCGTGCCTCTCGCGTGCTGTTGTTGCCTGCCAAGCCAGGTACTGGAGTTATTGCTGGCCACTGTGTGCGATCCGTGGTTGAGGCTGCCGGTATAACTGACATTTTGACAAAGGCCTATGGTTCTACGAATCCGTTGAACTTGGTTAAGGCAACTCTGGACGCACTTAAGAAGCTGAGAACACGAGAACATATCGAACGATTGCGAGGAGTGTCGCTGTGATTTTGAATGACGTACACGTAGGAATTGAACCCCGCAAGGCGCGTAAGCGCGTTGGTCGTGGACCAGGTTCTGGTCATGGCAAGACATCTGGTCGCGGACACAAAGGCTTTTTCAGTCGTTCCGGTTCATCTCGACGCCGCGGCTTCCATGGTGGTCAGATGCCCTTGTTCCGTCGCGTTGCGAAACGAGGATTCAACAACAGCTACTTTGCGCCAAGTGTGGCGGTTGTAAATGTTGGCGAGTTGAACGAGTCGTTCGAGGCGGGTTCAGAGATCACTCCTGAACTGCTGGCGGAGAGAGGCTTGATTCGCAGCAAGTTTGATCAGCTTAAGGTACTAGGTGACGGTGATCTATCCAAAAATCTAAAGATAACCGCACACCGTTTTTCAGCGTCTGCAGAGCAAAAGATTTCAGCGGCTGGAGGTACTTTCCAGCGCATTTCAACCGGGGCTGTCTAAGAAGTGCCAGCGGTTTTTCGTTGGTGAAAGGAGATGCTCCGTGCTTGCTAAACTTCTAACGGTATTTCGAGTCCCGGAGCTACGGCGCAAGATCGTTTTGACGATTGTGTTGCTAGCCGTTTATAGGCTGGGATTCCATATTACATTGCCATTCATTGACCATGAAACCGTCGGCAAAGCGATGGCCAATGCTTCTGCTGGACGCGGAGGCTTGGGTGGGTTGTTGCAGGTCGTATCAGTGTTTTCTGCATCGGACCTGCAAAGTGGATCAGTGTTTGGCTTAGGCATTATGCCCTACATCACCGCGTCAATTGTCTTTCAGTTGCTGGGTACGGTTTATCCGCCCTTGGAGAAGCTTCAAAAAGAAGGCGAATCCGGACGGCGACGACTCAATGAGTATACTCGATACGCAACTGTCGTGGTCTGCCTAGTCCAGAGCTTCTTCCTGCTGCGAACCATGAGTGGTGGCGGTTCAGGGCAAGCCGCGATTTTGCCGGAATATGATGGTTTTCATTGGTTGTTGTTT
Source organism: Planctomycetaceae bacterium (assembly GCA_041689695.1). Taxonomy (GTDB): domain Bacteria; phylum Planctomycetota; class Planctomycetia; order Planctomycetales; family Planctomycetaceae; genus SXXK01. The sequence continues at coordinate 3,124 of JBDNFT010001201.1, forward strand.
GGCACGCTGGTGATGACTGCGGGAACAGTGTTCCTAATGTGGATTGGTGAGCAAATTGACGCATACGGAATTGGTAACGGGATCAGCTTGTTGATTATGGCTGGGATTTTGGCGAGAATGCCGGAGATCGTGACAAAGTGGGTCAAGGGCATCGCGACAAACGGTGTGGGTATCAGTACTGAGTTTGGTATCGAAAAGCTACTCGTGATGGGTATCGTATTTGTGACTGTTATTGCCGTTGTCGTGTTTATTACGCAGGGGCAGCGAAGAATTCCCATTCAGAGTGCAAAGCATGTTCGAGGCCGTCGGGTGACGGGCGGAAATCGGCAATGGTTGCCCTTACGAGTAAACCAGTCCGGGGTAATGCCGATCATTTTCTCGTCTAGTTTGCTGATGATCCCGTTTTTTGTGTTTACGCAGCTCGGACAGGCGTTTATGGGGCAGGATGGCTCAGGTGGTTCTTGGTGGGCTCAAGGGTTAGCTTATCTCGGGCAGTGTTTTTCACCTGGACAGGGTTTTATTTATAGTTTGGCTTACATAATTCTGATCTATTTCTTCTGTTACTTCTGGACAGCGATCAC